>CANQGN010000013.1 GCA_947623215.1 uncultured Clostridia bacterium | reverse complement strand
AAGGTAAACGCCGGCGACGCGCTTTACATTTTGCAGTATGCCGTGGGTAAACGCACCAGCTTCCCGGTGCAAAACCAGTAACGTTTTATAAAGAATCAATAAAGGAAGAAGGAAAGCGAAAATGAAAATGAAAATGAATACCTTTGGCGGTCGGCTGCTCAGCTTGCTGCTGGCCTTTACGCTGGCGCTGACTTGCTTTGCCGTTTTGCCCGCTGCGGCATGGGAACAAGGGCGGGATGGCCCTTTTACCTACAGAATCTGTGATTCATCCGAAGGCAACTATCAATATGCGATGATAGTAGCAGCCGATAAGGATGATAGTGCTCTTTCTGGCGTTGTGACCCTGCCTGAAACACTTGGAGGCCTCCCGTTGGAGGCGATTGACGCTTTAGCATTTCAGTTATGTGAAAAAATGACTGAGGTTGTGATTCCAAAGTCGGTTCGATTTGTACGCTTCAACGCTTTCTATTACTGCCCCTCTTTGCAGACCATTACCGTACAACCCGGCAACGAAGCTTATCAGTCGCAAGACGGTGTGCTTTTTACCAAGGACGGTTCTACGCTGGTCGCTTATCCTGCCGCAAAACCGGGCGAAACATTCGAGGTGCCCGGCTCGGTTACTGAAATTGATATAAGTGCTTTTCGTGGCAACAGAACATTGCAGCGCATTACCGTTCCTGACTCAGTTCAAGAGATTGGAGGCTATGCCTTCTCATGTCAAAAATTAGAGCAAATTGTTTTGCCTAATCATCCTCTCTCAATTGGTTCAGATATTGTCGCTGGAACCCCCTTTTATGACAATCCAGACAATTGGGAAGAAGAAGCTTTATATTGTGGTAACCATTTGCTGGACTCTCGCGTAACACAGGGTGCGGTTTTTGCCCCGCGCCCCGGCACGCTGGACATTGCCGACGCTGCCTTTGCAAAAAGCGAACTTGCCAAAGTTGTGTTGCCTGAATCTTTGCGCACAGTAGGGTTTAGAGCTTTTAGTGACTGTAAACAGTTACAGGAAGTGGTGGTGGAAAGCACAAATCTGACCATCAGTAGGAGCGCTTTTCTCGAAAGCGGGCTGCAAACGGTTGAATTTCGTGGGGCAGCGGTTCCCGATGCCAATGTTTGCATCGATTCTTTCGCTTTTAGCGACTGTTGGAATTTGCGGGAAGTAACCCTCCCTGCTGGCGTGACCAACGTGGCTGCCGGCGCCTTTAAGGCGTGCGAACGTCTGCAAGATTTTATAGTAGCGGAGGAAAACCCCACATATAAAGCGGAAGATGGCGTTTTGTTTTCCAAAGACGGTTCCACCCTGATTTGCTATCCGTCCGGGCGAGAAAATGGGTATACCGTGCCGGAAACGGTGACTACCATTGCCTCCTATGCTTTTACTGGCTCGTATCGTATTGCTGCCCCGAATTATTCACTGGGAGAAGTGCACATTCCCTTGAGCGTTACCAACATTGAACCCGATGCTTTTAATGTGAGTGAAATTACGATTTACTATGAAGGAACTGAGGAGCAGTGGGAATCGTTTAATACGGGGTACGAAGCGATTTGTGAGGGAAAAATCCCCCCTGACCCCGATCTCGACCCTGATCCTGATCCCGGTACCGGCGACGTTTTTGCTACCTTTCAGGTTTCCACAGTGGAGGGTTCCGTTGACGATGTATTGGACGTGGATGTGAATATTGTTGACGCTGCCGCGCCAATTGGACGAATCGGCTTCTCGCTCCATTACGATGAAACATATCTTAAACTTTTAAAAACAGAATGGACTGTTGACTTAGATTTGGCCACAGAGGGTGTGAATTCGGCAATAATATCGCGTGACGGTCTTCCGCTTTCCGGCAGGATTATGACTCTATCCTTTGTGGTGCTTCAAGAAATTCCAAAAGGAAAACAGGCAACCGTCTCTCTTGCGCTAAGTGATGATGGAAATACGCCGCAGGATACACGGTGGCAAGAGATTACGGCTCCTTTTGCATTTAAATCCGGCGGCGTGGTTTGCCCGGGAACTCTGGAGGATCCCGGCTTTGCATCGCAAAAAAGATATGAAAAGCCGTATATATACGAAATCAGAACAGATGATTCGGATCATGAATATGCGGCAATCATGTATTATGACGATGATTATGACATTTCCGGTTCGTTGACGGTTCCTTCTACCCTGGGGGGATTGCCGGTTGAGGCAATTGGAGAGTGCGCCTTCCGTGGTTATTATGACTTAACAAGCATTACTGTGCCCGATTCGGTTCGAATAATTGAAGACTATGCCTTCTCATATTGCGAACATTTAGAGAAAGTTACTTTACCCGCCCATACTCTCACAATTGGTGCATACATTTTGAGTGGAACCGCCTTTGCTGACAATCCGGAAAATTGGAATGCGGGCGCCCTGTATTGCGGCAACCATTTGCTGGAAGCAAATGCAGATGAAATAGTCGGTTCGTTTACCGCACGGGCGGGTACGTTGGATATCGCTGACAGAGCTTTTTACAATTGCTCCGATTGCATAGAGGTAAAATTGCAAAACAGCACAATGAAAATAGGCGAGTATGCCTTTGCAAAATGCGAACAGTTGGAAAGCGTTACGCTGTCCGTAGCACAAATCGGTCGGTTCGCCTTTAGCGGCTGTACTGCGCTGCAAGAGGTTACGTTATCGGCTGCCACCACCGTAATTGGATATGAAGCTTTTTGTGATTGCACAAATTTGAAAAGCATTACGCTGCCTTCATCGGCAACTTTTGAACAATCAATCGGGGGAACCGAGACGTATTTAGAAGCTTTCGGCGGCTGCGACTCGCTCGAGAACATTCATGTAGTGGCGGGCAGCGGAACGGCGCAATACAGTTCGGTAGACGGGGTTGTGTATAACGCAGACCAAACCCGCCTTTACTGGTGCCCGCGGGGAAAGAAAGGTGTGTATTACATTCCGTCATCTTGTACTAGTATTGCCGAATTTGCATTTTCCGACTGCGTTAAATTAACGGAGATTCAGTTTCCTTCTTCCGGAATAGAGTCCGTTTCAGAGGGGGCATTTGAAAATTGTCCGGGATTGACGTCGATCATTCTTTCTAAAGATTGTTCGTTATGGTTCTCTTCTTTCCGTGAATGCGAATGGCTTAAAACAGTATATTTTAGCGGTACAAAGGCCGAATGGGAAGACGAGGAGTTTCAGATTATGTTGGTTTATGCGGAATTGCCGGAAGATGTAACCGTCATTTTTCAGGGAGACCCCACCGACGAGATTGCCTACGGTTGTATTACCGATGACGACAAAATTAACGCCGCCGACGCGCTGTATATTTTGCAATACGCCGTGAGCAAGCGGTCACTCACGCCCGAAAAGCTGGCGGCGGCCGACGTGACCGGCGACGGCAAGGTAAACGCCGGCGACGCGCTTTACATTTTGCAATACGCCGTGGGCAAACGCACCAGCTTTCCGGTGCAAAAATAGAAACACATCAAAGCAGACTTTGTTAAAGAGAGGAGAACAGATATGTTAATCCAACACTTTATTTCCAGCGCGTGAAACCAAATCATTACGGCTTGATTACCAATGACGATTACGAAAGTTAAGGGGAGATTAAAATGAAAAAGACAGCTTCCATTCTGTTCGTTATCGCAATCATGGCATGTATGATCGTTACCATGTCCGGATGCAGCGAGCAGCAAAAAATTGTCGGCACATGGGAAACGACCATTGACATGACCGACTTCCTGAATAAGAGTATCAATCGCGAACATTATGTATTAGACGAAGAGTGTAAAGAATAGGCGTCTGTGTAGGGTTACGAATAATTGCTCCATGCGCGTGATTGGTTCATCGTATGGATCAATTTTGGTAATATAGCAAACAATTATAGAACAGCAATCCCCTCGCCCGGCCGGGCGGGGGGATTTGTGCGGGGCTGAAAAAGTGAAGGGTGCCGCGACGGGGGCGGGGCGTTCGGTAGGGGCTGGGGGCCGAGGGGCGCCGCGGGGCGCCTTACACCCCCAGCAGGCGGCGGCAGGCGGCTTCGCCCGCTAAACTTACCGCCGCAAGGGCGGCGGCGCGGCGGAGGCGATTTTTGCGCAATCGGCGGCCGGCCTGCCGCACCAGCGAAAAGGCGGCAGTGCCGGCACGCCGGGCGGGCTGCCCGGCCCGGCGGCGGCAAAGGCCCGCTAAGCAAAGCAGCGCCAGCGCGGCGGCGTAGGGGAGGGGACTCGGTTTCATGGCCATTCTCCTTTTTTTGGCGTAGTATGCCCGCCCGGCGGCTTGGCTATGCGTTTGGGGGGCAAAAAAATCCCGACGGAGCGGGCCCGTCGGGATTCAAGAATTTCCTTTTTTTCTTTACCGCACGGCAGTGTTGGTAACGGCGGAGAAGCTTCCCTTGCCCACCGCCATGCGCAGCACGTAGAGGGCGTCTACCGAATTGATTTTGCCGTCGTCGTTCGCATCGGCCGCCTGCCGCATAAAGGCCCCGGCCGGTTTTTGCACCGCGTAGCGCAGCAGGCTTAAGGCGTCGGCGGCGTTTACCTTGCCGTCGGCGTTGCAGTCGCCGGTCGCAATCTTTTCTGCCACCGGCAAAACCAGTCGACAGCTGAGCCCGCCGGAGCGGAGAATCACGGCGGCGGATTCCGCCGAAGACTGCGAGAGCTCCACCGTAAAGGTTGTAACGGTGACTTCCTCCCCGTCGCTCATTTTGGCAATCAGCCAAAAATCGTCCGTTCGCAGGGCGCTGCCGGTCAAAAAGCAGGCGGGGTAGGTGTTGGCCCGCAGCGTTACCGCAATGGCTTTTTGAAAATCGGCGTAGTCAAGGCAAATCCAGCCGGTTTGGCCGTTATATTCGGTTTTGCCCCAGTTGCCGGTTACCTGCGTTACTGTAACCTTCGCCCCGTTTGGCAGCACGCCCAGCAGCTCGCCGTTGGTAGAGGCGGAAGCCCGCAGGTTTAAGCCGTCGCCGGAATTCACCGTGTACTCGCCCGCAATGTAAGAGAGGGTTTTGGCAATGGTTACGGTAAACACGGCCGATTTGGTCTGGTAGGTTACGTAAACCTTGCAGCTGCCCACGGCGGCGGAGGAAAAGCCCGAGAGGGTGTAGCCGCTGCTAAGCACTTTGGAGCTACCGTCGGTATACAGGGCGGTCACCGTCATACCGGCGGTAGAGAGCTTGTCGCCCACCCGGTAGCTGGTTTTGGTAGGCGGCTTTACCGTAAGGCCACGCAGGGCGTTGGCCTGCAGCGCGGCGTATTGCAGCGAAAACCAGCCGTTTTTGCCGTTGTAGGTGGTGTAGCCCCAGCCGTTTGAAACCTTGGTTACCACCACTGTGGCGCCGTTTGGTATGGCGGTCAGCACCGCGTAAGAGGTGCCCGCCCCCGAGCGGAGGTTCACCCCGTTAGAGGAGCGCACGGTGTAGCGGCCGCTGCCCACGGGGTCTACCGTTACGTCGTACCCGGCGGCGGAGCCGTTGCCGCGGTAAAGCTGCAATTTGGTTACCCCTGCGGCGGGGTATTGAAACAGCCGGGTGTAGCCGGTGGCGGCGGGGTCAAAAATATACACCGTGCCGTTTTCTACCCGGTCTACCGCCACGTAGTGGCCGCCGTTTTTCACCATGGCTACCACGTAGTAGCCCCGGTCGGTATAAGAGCCGACGACGGCGGATTTTTGCTGCTGAGAGCCGCTCAGCTCTACCGCCCCGGCGTAAGAGAAGCGGCTGGTGTAACGCTCCGGCGCGGCCCAAACCAGCCAGCCCTGCGCCGTAACGCCGCCGTTGGCCTTCAACCAGTTGCAAAAAATGCCGGGGTTAAACACCGAGGAGTCAGAGGAGACCGCGCCGGCGTGCACCATTAAAATGGCGACGGAGGTAATGGCGCAGCCCGAGCGGCTTAAGGTGTCGGAGGCGCCGAAGGTGACCGCCCCCCAGCGGGGGTCAGACTGCCGCCAGCTGCGGTATTCGTTCGCGTCGGCCGCCGCCGGGGTGAGGGTGAAGCCGACGGCCAGCACGAGAATGAGCACAAAAGAGAGAAGACGTTTCATATTCCTATCCCCAAATGGTAACAATTTTGTAATCTTTGCCTTCATTATGCGACATTTTTCGGCGGTTGTCAAGTCCTTTTGCTCCATTTGCCGCCGGAAAAGCGAGGGAAGCCCGCCAAAAAATCCCGCCGCCCCCTCCTTAAGGGGCGGGTTTTGGCGGCATTTTCGGCTTTTTGGGGCGGGGGCGGGCGAGCGGTGAAAAAATCGTTGCACCGGCGGCGATTTTGTATTATAATGAAACGCAGATTTTAACAAAACCAAGGAGTGGGGTTGCTATGACCGAACGCACAAAGCTGGCCGCGCTTTTTCAACATGCGGAGTCCTTTGCCGGTCAAACCGTTACGGTTTGCGGGTGGGTGCGCACCGTGCGCGACTCAAAAGCCATCGGCTTTATGGAGATAAACGACGGCAGCTGCTTTGCCTGCCTGCAAGTGGTGCTGCAAGAGGGCAAACTGCCCAATTTTAAAGAGATGACCCACCTGAACGTGGGGGCGGCCGTGCGGGTAACGGGCGAAGTAACCCTGACCCCCGGGCTGCGCCAGCCGCTGGAGCTGCATGCCGCGGCGGCCACGGTAGAGGGGCCCTCTACCCCCGACTACCCGCTGCAAAAAAAGCGGCATTCTATGGAGTATTTGCGCACCATTGCCCACCTGCGGCCCCGCACCAATACCTTTAACGCCCTTTACCGCGTGCGCTCCGAGGTGGCCTTTGCCATTCACAGTTTTTTTCACGAGCGGGGGTTTGTGTACGCCCATACCCCGCTGATAACCGGCAGCGACTGCGAGGGCGCGGGCGAAATGTTTCGGGTGACCACGCTGGACCCTGCCTGCCCGCCCCGCACGGCAGACGGCGCGGTGGATTATTCGCAGGATTTCTTTGGCAAGCAGACCTCCCTTACCGTTTCGGGTCAGCTTTCGGCTGAGTGCATGGCCATGGCCTTCGGGCAGGTGTACACCTTTGGCCCCACCTTTCGGGCGGAGCAAAGCTACACCCAGCGCCACGCGGCGGAGTTTTGGATGATCGAGCCGGAAATGGCCTTTTGCGACTTGCAGGGCGACATGCAGGTGGCGGAAGAGATGATTCGCGCCATTATTCGCCACGTGCTGGAGCATTGCCCGGACGAAATGGCCTTTTTTAACCAGTTTATGGATAAGGGCCTGCTTGACCGGCTGCAATTTGTGCTGAATTCTGACTTTGGGGTGGTAAGCTATACCGAAGCGATTGCCATTTTAGAGCAGCACAAAGAGCGGTTTGAATACCCCGTTTCGTGGGGGTGCGACCTGCAAACCGAGCACGAGCGGTATTTAACCGAAGAGGTCTTTCAAAAGCCGCTGTTTGTAACCGACTACCCCAAAGACATTAAGGCCTTTTACATGCGCTTAAACGATGACGGCAAAACCGTGGCCGCCATGGATTTACTGGTGCCGGGCGTGGGCGAAATCATTGGCGGCAGCCAGCGTGAGGAGCGGCTGGAGGTGCTGCAGGAACGGATGCGCGAGCTGGGCTTAAAAGAAGAGGACTACTGGTGGTACCTTGACCTGCGGCGGTACGGCGGGGTGCGCCACGCCGGGTTTGGGCTGGGGTTCGAGCGCATTTTGATGTACTTAACCGGCGTGCCCAATATTCGCGAGGTGCTGCCCTTCCCCCGCACCACCGGTTCGGCGGAATTTTAAAGGGTGCTTTTGTCTGCAAAACCGTTTCTCCCCCCGGCGGGGAGAAACGGTTTTGCGCTTTGCCCCGGGGAGCGGGCGCGTAAAAACTTTGCCGCCCGGCGTTTTTTCGCTTGCCAAACGCCGCGTTATCGTGTACAATACCAATAGATAAAAAGGGGCAAAGGGGGCGCCGCCGTGACCGCCCGGCAAAAATGGGAGAACTACTGGTACCACTACAAGTGGCACACCGTACTGGCGCTGGCGTTGGTCTTTACGCTGGCGGTGGCCGTTACCCAGTGCGCCCGGCGGCCGCGCTACGACCTTGGCGGCGTGCTGCTGTGCGGCCAAACGCTGCCGGCCGACGGCGTGCAGGCGCTGACAAGCGCGCTGAGCGAGCGCACGGCGGACTATGACCAAAACGGCGAGCGAGCCTTTGAAGTCTATGATTTAAGCTACAACATGACCGGCGGCGCCGAAAACCCCGTAGGGGTCACCAACAGCCAAAAGCTGCTGGCGGTGGTCTCTGCCGCCGACTTTGTGCTGTATCTGGTAGACGACGAGGGCTACGACCGCCTAATGCAGGACAATATGCGCCTGTTTGAAGCCTACGCCTTTTTGCCGGACAAAAACGGCACGGCGTGGGACTGGCAGGGCAGCGCCTTACAGCGGCAGCTTGCCGCCGACGGACTGCCGGCGCACCTCTACTTTTGCATTCGTAAAGTAAAAAATACCGCAGCCGAAGACGACGACGCCTTAGCACGGGCCGAGCGGGCGGCGGAATGGATTCAGTCTTTGATGGAGGAATGAACATGAAGGATTTTCAGGCACTCAACCGGGCGGTTCTGTTTCGGCAGGCGGGGGGCAAAACCATTTTTCAGCCCCGCATTGACTGCTGGTACTCTGACCGCGCCTACCGGGGCGAACCGTTGCCGGAGGGCTACCAGGGCTTAACCCGCCAGCAGCTGTATGAAAAGCTGGAGGTTTCGGCCCGGCTGTATGAATTTAACACCTGCTTAGAGCGGCGGTACCCCAAAGACGTAGAGGTAACCGGCCGCCAGCTGAGCGATACCCAGTCGGAGCACATTATTACCACCCCCTACGGCAGCGTGAACTGCATCAGCGCTACCAACACCAGCAACCCCGGCCAGCTGCCGGTAAAATGGTGGATTGAAAACGAAAAGGACTTGGAGGTCTGGTCGTATTTAGAGGAATATTCCGAGTATTCCTTTAATTACGAAACCTACGAGCGGCTGCAAAAGCAAATGGGGCACTTGGGCATTCCCACCATGTTTTTGCCCCGCCCCAACATGCAGTACATGATTGTGCAGGCCTGCGGGGTAGAGAACACCTATTACCTCATGGCCGATTACCCGGACGAGTTAGAGGCCTTTTTCGGTGCGCTCAGCCGCGGGCAGGAAAAAATGCTGAAAGTGGTGGCCGACTGCCCCATTGAGTGCATTAACTACGGCGATAACTTGCACTGCAACATTTTGCCGCCTTCCCTTTTTGAGCGGTATATCATTCCGGAATATGAAAAACGGGGCGAAATCCTCCACCGGGCGGGCAAGTTTGTGCATTCTCATTGGGACGGCGACGTAAAGGGCTTTTTGCCCTACGCCAAAACCTGTGCGCTGGACGGGATTGAGGCCATTACCCCCCTGCCGCAGGGCGACGTAACGGTAGAGGAGGTAAAGGCCGCGCTGGGCGACGAGATTTTCTTAATCGACGGGCTGGCGGCGCTGCTTTTCTCAGACGTTTATCCGCTGGAGATGCTGCAAGACCAGGCGCGGCAGCTGCTGGAGCTCTTTGAGGGACAGCTGGTGCTGGGTATTTCAGATGAATTCCCCTCTGACGGGAATTTGGACCGCATTTTAACGGTGCGGGATATGGTAGAGGACTTTAACGCCCGCCACGCCTAAACGTAGCGGAAACAGCAAAGCAATAAAAGGAGGATGCAACATGGCGTTTTGTACGAAATGCGGCGGGCAGCTGCCCGAACAGGCGGAGTTTTGCCCTGCCTGCGGCCAGCCGACGGCCGCGCAGCAGGCGGCACAACCGCAGGCGGCACAGCCGCAGGGGCAATCCGCCCCCGCGCCCAACACGGGGCCGCAGGGGCAGGGGCAGGGACAGGAAAAACCGGGCGGCGCGCCTTTTCAGCCCGGCGCCAACCCCACCGCGCAGGGGTCGTTTGCTTATGGAACGGACGAGACAGCCCATTACGCGGCGGACGATATTGCCCGCAATAAGGGCATTGCCATAGTAGGGTATATTTCTATTTTGTTTTTGGTACCGCTGCTGGCGGCCAAAGACTCCCCCTTCGCCCAGTTCCACGCCCGGCAGGGCGGGCTGCTCTTTTTGTGCAGCACGGTGCTCGGGCTGGGGCTAATGGTTTTACAGGCGATTTTCCATTCCTTCCTGTTTTACCCGCTGCATGTGCTTCTCAGCGTTTTGCAGGCGCTGGTATCGCTCTTCTTTTTGGCGCTGATGGTGGTGGGCATTGTAAATGTCGCCAACGGCAAAGCCGTGCGGCTGCCCATACTGGATAAAATTTTCCCCCGGGTGTAACGCAAAAAAGCCGCCCCGCGCAAAAGTGCAGCCGGGGCGGTTTTTACCATATAAAGATGAAAAACTCAGTCAAACCGGGTTAGTCGGCCGCCTACCATGGCGGCGGCCACCCGGCCGTCTGCTCGCAGCAGGGCGCAGTCGGCGTCGTATCCCGGGGCGATTTTGCCCTTGTTCAGCCCCATCATCTCGGCGGGGGTGGCGGTGGCCATGCGCAGCGCCGCGCGGGGGGGAATGCCAAAGGCAACGGCCTTTTGTACGCATTGCAGCAGCGTTGCCGTGCTGCCGGCAAGGCGCCCGTCTTCTCCCCGCGCCTGCCCGCCTGTTACGGTAACCGGCCGACCGCCGAGGTCATAGCGGCCGTCCGGCAGGCCGGTCGCCCGCATAGAGTCGGTAATGAGCACCATGCGGCGGGGGCCAAACAGCCGGTAAAGCGAAAGCACGGCGGCGGGGTGCAGGTGCACGCCGTCGCAAATCACCTGCGCGTAAGCCCGCTCGGTTACCGCCGCCCCAAGTAAGCCCGGCTGGCGGTGGTGCGGGGGGGCCATGGCGTTGAGCGCGTGGGTTACGCAAACCGCCCCGGCCTGAAAGGCGCTGCGGGCGAGGTCATAGTCGCAGCCGGTGTGCCCCAGGCAAACCGCCGCCCTCCCCGAAAGGGTGGGAATAACCGCCAGCGCCCCCGGCTGCTCGGGCGCCAGCGTTACCAGCTTCAAGTGCGCAAAGCCGGGCAAATCCGCCGCGCGGGCCTGTTCTACCGGCGGCAGGGAGTGGGCGCCTCTGTAGCGGGGAGAAAGCACCGGCCCTTCTAAGTGATACCCCGGCGCCGCCGCCCCCGGCAGGTCCGGCAGCCGGTCGGTTACCGCCGCCAGCCGGTCTTTCTCTGCCGCCATGGTGGCGGGGTAAAAGGCGGTGACCCCGCCTTTTAAAAAGAATTCGCTCATCACGGAAAGCGCGTCGCCGCCGTCCATTACGTCCGCCCCCATGGCCCCGTGGGTGTGCAGGTCTATCAGCCCGGGGATCAACCGGGCGCCCTGCAAATCTACCCCCGGCGCCGGGCAGGGTTTTACAAAGGCGAACCGGCCGTTTTCTACCCCAAAATCCGTCGGTTTGCCGTACAACAGCGCGTTTTTGTAAACGTCCAACCCCGTCGCCCCTTTTTTCGGTTTAAAATTTAACCTCTTTGCCCAAATTGTACCATGCGGGCGGGGGGTTGTCAACCGGGCGGGGAGAAGGGAAAGGGAAAACCCAAAACGAGGTGAAAAGCCATGCCGCAAGCGACCGCCTGCGAACAATGCGATTATTTTGAGTTTGACGAAGAATACGGCGAAGAGGTCTGCCAAATAGAGCTGGACATGGACGACGCCGAACGCCGCGCCGCCTTCAGCCGGTGGGAATGCCCCTACTTTCGCCCGCGGGACGATTACCGTTTAGCGCGGAGACAGTAGGGGGAGACAGTTCCACCCGGTTTCTCTTATAAATCGTCCGGGTCCTGCTCCGGTTCGCCGCCGCCATGGGGCGTGCCGGTGTAGCTGCCCAGCGGGTCGGTTGCATCCCCCGCCCGCCGCATGGCCCGCCCCGGGTTGCCCCCGGGCAGCCGCCGGCTTTCCCCCGGCTTGCCGGGCGCCCGTTTGGCCGGTTTGTTTGTCATATTCTCACCTCCTTCCTTACCATTAGTATGGCCGGGGGCGGGCATTTTCTTGCTCCGGCGGTTTTGGGTCTTGTATTTTGGGCAATATTTTAGTATAATAGCGGTAAAGAGCGGGGCCGGGGCGACCCGGGCTTTGGCCCGCCTTTGCATAAGGAGGATACGTCCATGCGGGGCTTCCCCATTTTTCAATACTTGCAAGCGCACGACTACCTGGGCGCTTTGGCCTATACCGTAAGCGTGATGGCGGTGGTCTTTTTGGTGCTGCCCTTTCACGAATACGCCCACGGCTGGGCGGCGAGAAAGCTCGGCGACCCCACCGCCCAAAACATGGGGCGGCTGTCGCTTAACCCCATGCGCCACGTAGACTGGCTGGGCGCGGTGCTTATTTTGCTGGTGGGCTTCGGCTGGGCCAAACCCGTGCCGGTAAACGCCCGCAATTTTAAAAATCCCAAGCGCGACATGGCCTTAACCGCTCTGGCCGGGCCGCTGGCCAATTTGCTCATGGGCCTGGCGGCGCTGCTGCTGGCAAACGGGCTGCTGTTTGCCACGGCGCACACCGGCCTTGCGGCCATTATGCTGGCGCCAAACGCCACGCAGCTTTCTACCGTGGGGCTGATCGTGCAGTTTTTCTATTTTCTTTTCACTTCGATTGCCTCAATTAACGTGGGGCTGGCGGTCTTTAATTTGCTGCCGGTTCCCCCGCTGGACGGTTCCCGCCTGCTGACCGCGCTGCTGCCCAACCGCCTGTATTACCAAATCATGGCCTACGAGCGGTACATTGTGCTGGGGCTGTTTTTGCTGCTCTTTACCGGCGTGTTAAATGTGCCGCTCGCCTATTTGCGCTCGGCGGTCATGAGCGCCATGCAGTGGCTGGCGGAGCTGCCCTTTAGGCTTTTGTAACGCCATGGAGCAGGCGCTTTCGTTTAAACTCGAGCAGTTTGAGGGCCCGCTGGATTTGCTGTTGCAGCTGCTCGCCAAAAATAAACTGAGCATTTATGAAATTCCGCTGGTGCAGCTGGTCGACCAGTATATGGAGCAAATTCGCCTGTGGCAAGAGGGGCAGCTGGCCGTCGCCAGCGAATTTTTAGAAATGGCGGCCCGGCTGGTGTATATGAAGTCCGCGTCTCTACTGCCAAAGCCGGAGGAAGCCGAGGCGCTGCGGGAGGAACTGGCGGACGAGCTGCTGGAGTACCAGACCTGCCGCGCCCTGGCGGCGGAGCTGGGCGGCCGTACCGAGGGGTTTTTGCGCTATGTGCGCCCCCCCTCGCCCCCGCCCCGGCAAGCGGCTTATGCCCGCACCCACCCGCCTGAAGCGCTGCTGGAAGCCTACCTTTCGGCCGTGGGGCGGGGGCGCCGCCGCCTGCCCCCGCCGGAGTCGGCCTTTACCCCGCTGGTGCGGCGCAAGGTCATTTCGGTTTCTTCTCGCATTGTGTACGTGCTGCGGCGTATGCTGCGCCAAAAAAAGGTGGGGCTCCGGTCGCTTTTTGCGGCGTCTGAAAACCGTTCCGAGGCGGTGGCCACCTTTTTGGCGGTGCTGGAGCTCATTCGCGAGCGCCGGGTGCGGCTAAACGACCAAGAGGAGCTTTCGCTGGTAAAAAAGGAGGAGTAAGGCATGACCCAAAACGCGCTGGCCCCCGCGCTGGAGGCGCTGCTGTTTGCCGGCGGCGACCCCATGCCGCTCGCCCGGCTGGCGGAGGCGCTGGGGCAGCCGGAGGGGCTGGTCGAGCAGGCGGCCGAGGCGCTGCAAAAACGGCTGTGTGAAACCGGCAGCGGCCTTGCGGTGGTGCGGCTGGGCGACTGCTACCAGCTTACCACCCTGCCCGCCCATGCCGAGGCGGTGCGGCGGCTGTTGGAGCTGCGGCGGGCTGCCCCGCTCTCTCAGGCGGCGCTGGAGGCGCTGGCGGTGGTGGCCTACCACCAGCCGGTTACCCGGGCTTACGTAGAGCAGGTGCGGGGGGTCGACTGCGGCGGCGTGCTGGCCACCCTGACCGAAAAAGAGTTAATAGAAGAGTGCGGTCGGCTGGATTTGCCGGGGCGGCCGCTGCTTTACCGCACCACCCCCCATTTTCTCCGGTGCTTTTCGCTTGCTTCCTTAGAAGATTTACCCCCCGTGCCTACCCCCGAGTCGCCCGAAGCGGAGGAATCTGCCGGCGATTCGGCGACGGAGTAGCGCCGTGGGCTGGCTGATAGCGGCCGCCGTTACGGCGGCGGTGCTGCTGGCCCCCCTAACCCTGAGCGCCCGCTACCACGCGGGCAAGGGCAGGGTGCGGCTGTGGATTGTATTGGTGCCCCTGCGGCTGCTGCCGCCGAAAGAAAAACCGGCAAACGGGGAAAAACGGGAAAAACGCCCCAAACGCAACTCCAAAAACCCGCCCCCCGCCGGGGGAGAAGAAACAGAAAAACCGGGCGGCGCCCTGCGGCAGGCCGGGCAGCTGCTGGCGCTGTTTGAAACCCTGCCCGCGCTGGTGCGGCGGCTCTTTGCCGGGCGGCTCACCCGGCTGCGGGTAACAGCGCTCATAGCGGGGGAAGACGCGGCCGACGCCGCGCTGCAATACGGCCGGGTGTGCGCGTTGCTTTACCCGGCGCTCGGGGCGCTTGCCGCCTCGCTGCGGCTGGTGCGCCCCCGGGTGACGATTCGGTGTGATTACGCGCGGCAGCGCTCGCTTGTAGAAGGGCGCGTCGCCGTGTATTTGCCCCTTGGCGGGGCGCTTTACGCCGCCTTGCGGTGGCTTTTGGACTTTATTAAAATCAAGAAAGAGGGTATCACGGCATGAACGATGCGAAAACTCCCGGCGGCTCCCCAAACAAAGTGGGCGCCATGCTGGACATTACGGTGGAAAAAATGCGGGCGATGGCCGACAGCGGCACCATTATCGGCGACCCCATTACAGTGGGGGAGGTCACGCTGATTCCCGTTTCTAAAATGGCCTGCGGCTTTGCCTCGGGGGGAAGCGATTTTCCCTCTAAAACCAGCGGCGGGCTGTTTGGCGGCGGCGGCGGGGGCGGCGTTACGGTAACGCCGGTCGCCTTTTTGGCCGTGCGCGAGGGGCAGGTAGAAGTGCTGCCCATTACCCCGGCGGCCAGCGGCGAGGTAGCCATGGGCGCGGCCGAGCGGGCCATTGTTATGGCGCCCGAGCTGCTGGAACAGGTGAAAAAGCTCTTTCAAAAAAACAAAGACGACCACCCGGCGGAGGGATAATTATCCCTTTGCCTGTCGACTAATCCTATCTGCCGCGTAAAGGAGGCGATTGCCGTGCAACCAACTGCGTTTACTCTGCCGGAAGACGATTCTGACATGAAAATTGTGCCCGCCGACCCGCCGCAAAAGGCCGAACCGGGCGAGGAGCTTACCCGCGCCCTTTCGGATATGCGCCGGGCGAGCGCCACCGGGCTGCTGCAAAAGGCCGTGCAGGCGGGGGAGCAAATGGCAGAGTTTGCCGCCTCGCTGCAAACGGGGGGCATGGCGGCCGAAGTTCTGCGCCAGCGCTGCTGGCTGTGCACGCTGGCGGTTACGCTGGCCTGCGAGCAGGCAGAGGCCGACGCCCTGCCGGCGCGTGAAATGCTGCGGGCTTACCACGAGCGCTTTCGCCTGCTTTGCCCGGCGGCTTACGAGCACACCGGCTATTCGGCGGCGCTTACCTTTTACCACCTGGCGCTGCGCTCGCCCGAGGGGCTGCCGGCCGCCGTGGGCCGCACCTTTGCCATGCTGTGCGGCGACGAGGCGAACGAAAAGCTGCAACAGCTCGGCAGCGAAACCTTTGCCGCCTGCTGCGACAAGCTGCGGCAGCTTTGCAGGCCGCTTTGGCCGCAGCAGGGGGAGGGGCAGGCATGAACAACAACGAGGCTTCCGCCCGGCGGATTTCTTATGCCTTTTTGGCGGTGGCGGCGGTTATCATTGCCGCGCTGCTCTTTGGCATTTTGGCCGAACCGTATGATTCCGGCGTGCTTTCGGGCAGCAATTTAAGCGGCAACAATCAGTACGGCGGCACGCTGTGCGCCACCAACGACTACCTCTTTTTTGTAACCGGCGGCGCGCTGGTGCGCGAGGAGCGGGCAACCGGCAAGCGGGAAGAGGTCATGCAGGGCGACCTGCGCTGCCTGAACCCCTATGACGGCTGGCTTTATTACCTCTGCGACGGCGGCATTTACCGCGTGGGCTACTTTGGCGGCCAGCCGCTGGCGCTCGGCCCCGAGCGCGGCGTTACCTCTATGAGCGTAAACGGCCTGTGGCTCTATTACCTGCAAAACGGCAGCCTGTATAAAGTACGCACCGACGGCCGCCACCGCAGCCGACTGACCGGCGACAACGTAACCGTAACCGCCTTTGAGGCCGCCAACCGCCTGGTGGTGTATACCGACGGCCGCACCTTGTACCGTATGCGTACCGACGGCAGCGACGTTGCCGTGCTGGCAGAGGGCGGGAGCATTAGTCGAATGCTCTACACGCTGGACGACGTGTTTTACTGCGACGGGGGCGAAGTGAAGCGCTTAGCTTCCGTAGAAGCCGGCCGAAGGGAAGCGGCGGAATTTTCGCCCCTTGCCGCCACCGTGTTTACTTACGACGTAAACGCCCGGGGGCGGGGCCAGCTGTATTACCTGAAGGGCGACGAGCTGTGGCTGCGCCAGCTGCGCTCGGTAGAAGACGCGGCGGAGGAAGAACGCCTGCTGCTGCGGGGGGTGCAGGCGGTAGATCTTTACTCGGCCGCCGGCCGGCTGTTTTACCATACCGGGCAGGGCGAGCTGTTTGAAGTAACCGTGGGCAGCAAAGAGGCCACGGTAACCCCTGTGAACCCGTAACCCCCCGCCCGCCGGCTTTTTACAAAAATGTAGATTTGTCAATGATGTGAGACCGGAAAATCGGAAGAGTATGTTGTGGAGTGTGGGATGCTGACGGAG
>CANQGN010000012.1 GCA_947623215.1 uncultured Clostridia bacterium | reverse complement strand
TTGTGAATGCTCATAATGCGCACGCACTCGCCCGTCGCCTCCCCCGTGGGCGGGCGAAAGCCCTTTTGCTCTAAGGCCTTAAGGTAGCGCAAAAAGCGGTCCAGCCGGTCGTAGCCGTTTTGCTCCGCCTGCTCGGCCAGCGAGAGAAAGACGCGCAGCCGCTCTCGCCGCGCTTCGCCGTTTTCCATTGCCAGCAGGGCGGCGGGGTAGTCGGTTTGCGCCAAAATGTGTAAGAGCAGCCGCCGGGGGGGCAGCACGGCGGCGTCGTCTCGCAGAGACGAAAGCAGCGCCGCAAAGCGGGCGGGGGCGGCTTCTCCCGCCGCGGCCGCCAGCAGCAGGCAGTGGTACAGGCTGCCCTGCCGGTCGCGCAGCCGCAGCGCGGCCGTTTGCTCGGCCGTAAACCCGCCAAAGGGCGAAAGCAGGGCCGAGAGCAGCGAAACGTCGTCTGCCGGGTCGTCTATCGCCCGCAGCAGGGCGAGCAGCCGGGCGATTTCCGGCCGGTCAAAAAAGCCCTCCTGCTCGTCTACCGTTACCGGCAGGCCGTGGGCCCGCAGCCGGGCGGCGTAAAGGGCGGCCTTGTTTTTTTTGCTGCGCAGCAGCAGGGCGCAGTCGCCGGGCTTTGCGGGGCGCAGCCTGCCGGCCTCTGAAACGCAGGGTTCCGCCATGGCCTGCTTGAGCCGCGCGGCAATGCAGTCGGCCTCCGCTTCTATGGTTGTGCGGGCATCGTTTGCCTCTATAAAGGTCAGCTCCACCGGCGGGGCGTCGTCTGCCGGAAAGACCCCTAGCGGGGTAAGGCGGTGGGTCTCGTCATAGGTTACGTCGCCCGCCCGGCGAGACATCAGCAGCCCGAACAGCCGGTTGACGGCGGTGCAGACCGCCGGGCGGCTGCGAAAGTTGCCGTCTAAAATCACCCGGGCGGGGAACTGCTCGCCGTCGGCGTCCGGCAGGGTTTGCAGCAGGTGCAAAAAGTGGCGGGGGTTGGCCTTGCGAAAGCGGTAAATGCTCTGCTTTACGTCCCCCACGGCAAAGAGGGTTTGCCCGCCTTTAGAAAGCGCGTCAAAAATGGTGGATTGCAGGTCGTTTACGTCCTGAAATTCGTCTACCATGACGGCGTCGTACTGCTCGCACAGCCGCTCGGCAAAGGGGGTGGGGGCGGGCTTGCCATCCTGCAAGGTAACCAGCAGCTGTAAGGCGGCGTACTCTACGTCAGAAAAATCCATGACGTTTTGCCGCCGCTTTTTTTCGGTCAGGCGGCGGGCGTAGTCTTCTACCGATTCCAGCAGCAGCGAGAGGGCGGGCAGCAGCTCGGCCGCCTGCCGACGGCATTCGTCATCCGAAAAGCGCAGGTGCCCCTGCAGCCATTCGCTCAGTTTTTTTACCCGCGCCGCCGCTTCGTCAGAGGCGGCAACGGCCTCGTTTTTGCCGTATTTGGGGGGCATACTGACCCCCCAGTTGGCGCTGAGGGCGCGGGCGCGGGCACGGGCTTCGTCAAAGTCCCCTAAGTCCAGCGCCCGCAGGATGCAGTCAATCTCTGCCTGCCATTCGCGTATGCGGGGCAGGCGCTTTTCGGTTACCGTGGGGTCGGTAGCGGCCTTGGCCGCCAGCGTTTGCAGCACCGCCGCCTCAAACCCTAAGCGCATGGCCGCACGGGAACGCAGCGCTTCGCCAAAGGGGGAGTCGCCCAGGGTGGTAAAGTCGCGGTAGCTTTTCAGCACCCGCTCTACCCACAGCCGGGGAAAGGGCAGGGTGGCGAGGTAGTCGTGAATGGTGGTAAGGGCGGCGGAAACCGGCTGCAAGTCGTTTTCTACCCCCAGCACGCCGCAGAGGGCTTCAAAGGCCTCTCGCCGGTCGATTAGGGCGGCGTTGAGCGTTTCTTCCAGCGCGGCGGCCTGCAATGCGGCGGCCTGCCCCTCGCCCAGCAGCGTAAAGTCGGGCGGCAGCGAGAGCAGGTCAAAATGCTCGGTAATAAAGGTTTTGCAAAAGGCGTCTATGGTGGTAATGGCGGCTTTGGGCAGTAAGGTGAGCTGGCGGAGCAGCCGCAGGTTGCCGGGCTGCTCTGCCGCAAGCTCGGCGAGCCGCCGGCGAATGCGCTCGCGCATTTCTTCCGCCGCCGCGTTGGTAAAGGTAACCACCAGCAGGCGGTGCAGGTCTACCGGGTGTTCAGGGTCGAGCACCTGCCGCACCACCCGCTCTACCAGCACGGCGGTTTTGCCCGAACCGGCGGCGGCCGAAACCAGCAGGGCGCCGGGCAGGTTAATGGCTTGTTGTTGTTTCTCCGTTGGGCAAAAGGGCATGTGGGTCGCCTCCTTCCAGCAGCAGTTTGGCAGTTTCTTTCGAGAGCGCGGGCACGGTGCGGTGCGCCGCGTCGTCTGCCGCCGGGCAGGCGGCCTTAAAGTCGCAGTAGCGGCAGGCGTCGTCGCCCCGGCTGCCGTCCAGCGGGTCGCAGGCAACGTCGCCCGCGCGCAGCGCCTCGCCCATTTGTATCAGCAGCTCGTCGATCAGCCGCTCGGTCGTGTCAAAAAATGCCGGGCTGGCGAGCGACCCCGAAACCTTGCCCCTGGGGTAAGAGAGGGGCAAAAACCGCCCCTGCCGGGCGGGGTCCATAGCCTCCAGCACGGCGGGGTCGTCGGCAATCAGCCCCTCCATGCGGTGGGTTTTCAGCAGTTCTTTTTGCAGCGCCTCGTCGGTTGGCGCCCGGTCGAGCGACACCGCCTTGCGCTGGGCGGGCAGGTAAAGCACCCCCGCCGGGTGGCGGCGGGCGCCAAAGGCCTCGCCGTTTTTGCGCACGGCGTAGAGGTAAAGGGGCATTTGCAGCCCAAACCCGGCGTAAAGGTCGCTCAGCACAAAGGGCTTGCCGTTGGTTTTGTAGTCCACCACCCGCAGATAGACGTCTTCTCCCCGTTTTGCGGCGTCCAGCCGGTCTACAACGCCGACCACCCGCAGCGACCCGCCGCTCGGCAGCGGCAGGGTTAAGGGGGGCAGGGCGCCCTCTTTTTTGCCGCCTATGGCAAGCTCCATGGCGACGGGGCGAAAGTTGCTTTGGCGCAGCTCTTCTGCCACCACCACGGCAAGAGAGCAGAGCAGCTCCGTTAGCCGGGCGAGGGTGTAGCGTAGGCGGGGGCTTTGCTCACCTTCCCCCAGCCAGTCGGCCGCAAAGCGGCGAATGTGCTCCTCTACCGCCCCTTGTAAGGCTTCGGGCGGCAGGGCGCAAAGTTCCTCCGGCGAGCGTTCCCGCAGCAGCTGCTCCAGCACGTAGTGCACCAGCTGCCCGCGCAGGCTGGGGTCTACCGTAACCGGGCGGCGGGCGACAAGCCCCAGCCCGTAGCGGCAAAAGTAACTGAACCGGCAATGGAAAAACCGGTCGATTTTAGAGGGCGAGAGGGTGAGCGGGTCGCCAAAAAGCGCCCGCGCGGTGGCGGGGGTAAGCGAGCAGGCCGCCCCTTCCGTAGCGGGCGGCAGCCGGGCGGGGTCGCGGTCGGCAAAGCAGCGGGTTAAGGCGGCGGCCAGCGGGGTGCCCGCCCGCCGCTCGGCCGCCAGCAGCTCCAGCGCCGGGCCGGGGGCCTCTGCCTGTAGGGTGGGGTGTAGCCGGTGGACGTAGTCTTCAAACGTGCAGTGCACCACCCCCGGCAGCAGCCGCACCAGCCGCTGCAGGGGGGCGCAGAGGGTGAGCGGGCGGTTCTCTTCGCCCGCAAGGTAAGTACAGTACAGCCGGTAAGAGGGGCTGGCAGCGGCGGCGTAAAACAAAAACCGCTCTTCTACCGAGTCAAACGCGCCGTGGTCCGACAATGGGAGTTCTACCTGCTTCAATTGTAGCCGGTCGCGGTCGGTCAGCAGGCCGCCCGCCGCCGGTACGGCGGGGAAGCGCCCCTCGTTTGCCCCCAGCAAAAAGGTCACCCGGGGGTTGGCGGGGCGGGCGCGGTCGGCCGAGCCGATGAGCACCTGGTCGATTCCTTGCGGAATTTGCCCCAAATCCGTCCCCTCAAACAGCCGGTCGAGCAGCTCGCTGCATTCGGCGGCGGTAACCTTCGCTTCGGCCAGCCCGTCGGTCAGCTGGTCGAGCACCCGCATTACCACCTCGTAACTGCGCAGCAAATCTTCGCCCCCAAAGGCGTCGCCCGCCGCCCGGCGGCGTTCGGCCATGGCGGTAAGCTGCCGCTCTACCTGAAAGCGCTGCAAAAAGCGGTAAAGGGCGGCGGCCATTTCCACCGCCTTTTTGGCCCCCGCACAGGCGGCGGTCAATTCGTCCAGCGGGGTCATCACCCGGCGGCGCACCGCCTCTGCCCGCTCGGCCAGCGCGGCGGTTTTGGGGTCGGCCGTGCGCTTTGCAAAGGGGCGGCGCCAGCCCTCCCCCTGCACGTTCCACAAAAACAGGTAATGCTCCAAGTCGGCAATGGCAAGGGGGTCGCAGTCGGTCATGCCGGTTTTTAAAAGAGAAAGGATGTCGCCCGTCTCCGGCCCGGCGGCGGCAAGCGAGAGGGCCAGCTTCGTAAACGCCACCAGCGGCTGGGCGGTTACCGGGCGGCGGCGGTCGCTGAAAAAGGGCACCTCGTACCGGCGAAAGGCGTCTTCCAGCAAATCGCCGTAGCTGGCAAGGTCGCGGGCCATGACCGCAATGTCGCGGCAGCGCAGCCCCTCCTCCCGCAGCAGGCGGCGCACGGTGGCGGCCACAAAGGTCGCCTCGTCATATTTGGTGGGGCATTTGCATATAGTAATGGCGCTGCCGTCGCTCGTCCCGGCCGCCTCGTCGCCCGCCAAAACGGCCTCGGCGGCGGCCATAGAGGGATTCTCTGCCCGGTAAGAGCGGGTCAGTACCTCCGGCGCGGCGGTGGGCACCCCCTGCTCGGCCGCCATGTGGTGCAGCCGGGCGGCAAGACCCGCCAAATTGGCAAAAAGCGCCAGCTCGTTTTCTGCCTGCAAGGTGGGGGTGCAAAGGGTTACGGTAACCGCGCGCGCCCGGCCGACGCATTGCCGCACCAGCTTTTGCTGGGGGGCGGTAAAGTCTTTAAAGCCGTCAAAATAGACGATTTTATCTTCCCAAAAATCCGTTTGGGCCAGCCGGTCGTGCAGCCGCAGCAAATCTTCGCCGGGGTCTAAGTAGCTTTGGGCCAGCAGCGCCGCATAGGCGGCAAACAGCAGCGCGGCCTCGGTGAGCTTTTGGCGCAGCGCCCCCTCCGGCAGCAGGGCGGCGGCGCGTTCCAAATCCGCCGGGGTTACGCCGCCGTACTGGCACTCGGTTACCAGCGCCAGCATTTGGCGGCAAAAGGCTACCCGGCGGCACTGGCGGCGGTAAAGGGTCAGCCGCTCGGCGTTTTGGTTGACCGCGCGGGTCATGAGCAGCAGCTTTTCGCCCTCGCTCGCCCGGCGCCCGGCCAGCCCCCCGTACAGCTTGCCCGCCCGGTCGTATAACCGAGAAAACGAGAGCACCTCTGCCCGCCGTTCTTCCGGCAGCAGCAGCATGGCGCGCTCGGTTTCAAACGACGATTGCTCGGGCACCACCAGCAGCGGTACCCCCGCCTGCGGCGGGTGAGCGAGCAGGTCAAACACGCGGTGGGTTTTGCCCGTGCCCGCCCGGCCGATGATAAAATGCAGCAACGCTTTCCCCCCTCGTTCGATTTGCCCCTGTCGGGTGCAAACCTTGTCTTGTTCCAGTATATCATAAGAACGAGGAAAAAGAAAGGAAAAGCGGGCAAAAAGAAAGCGCTTTTCACAATCGGTCGGCCGTCAGGCCGCCGCCAGCGCCAGCAGCGCCCCGGCGAGCGCCGCTCCGGCGGCCAGCACCCCCAGCAGCACGCCGGTGAGAATGGGTTTCAGCAGCCCGCTCCGGCCGGGGTCGCGGGTCAGCCGCGGGGTGCGGTGGCGCAGTTTTTCCATGGCGATTTCCCCCTTTCTTTTATATAAGATGATTCTGTTTGTAGTATGCGGCGGGGGGCGGCGGGTTAGCCCTGCCAGTTTTCGGCAGCCGTCGTCTTCGTCTTCGCCTAGACCCGCAATTTTTCGTGAAATATGCCAAAAAATCGCCCCGAAACTTCGTTAAAAGTTACAAGATTACCAGATAGGGGTTGATTTCCCCCGGGGAATTTGGTACAATATGGGCGGTGGGGTTTCCCCTGCCGCAAAAGCTCCGCCCCGCCGGGTAAGTTCCGGCGCCGGGCCGGGCTTGCATTACCCCTAAGGGAGGAGCCCGCGCCATGCCGTCTGACGCCGCCGCAAACAGCCTATACTGGTTTCACGAGGGTACCTATACCCACGCTTATGAATTTTTCGGCGCCCACCCCGAACGCCGCCAGCGCCGGGAGGGCGTTGTGTTTCGTACCTTTGCGCCGGGGGCGCAGCAGGTTTCGGTGGTGGGGGATTTTAACAATTGGGACGAAACGGCCAACCCCTGCAAACGCGTCAGCGAGCAGGGGGTGTACGAGGCTTTTGTGCCGGGCGTGCAGCTGTTTGACGCCTACAAATTCGCCGTAACTTCGGGCGGGCGCACGGTGCTCAAAAGCGACCCCTACGCCACCCATTGCGAAACGCCCCCCGGCACGGCCTCCAAATATTTTCCGCTGGAGCAGCAACAGTACGCCTGGCGAGACGGCGACTATTTAGCCGCCCGGCGGGGGCGCGACCCCTACCGCTCGCCCATGAATATTTACGAGATTCATCTTGGTTCCTGGCGGCGATATGAAGACGGCGCCCCCTACTCTTACCGGGCGCTGGCCAAAGAGCTGATAGACTACCTTGCCAAAATGCACTACACCCACGTGGAGCTGATGCCGGTGATGGAGCACCCGTTTGACGGTTCGTGGGGCTACCAGGTAACCGGCTACTATGCCCCCACCTCCCGTTACGGCACGCCGACCGACTTTATGGCCTTTGTAGACGAGCTGCACGCCGCCGGGTTTGGGGTGATTTTAGACTGGGTGCCGGCGCATTTTCCGCGAGACGAGCATGGGCTGGCCCGGTTTGACGGCGGGCCCTGCTACGAATACGCCGACCCCCGCAAGGGCGAGCACAAGGCCTGGGGTACGCTGGTGTTTGACTATGGCCGCCCGGAGGTGCAGAGCTTTTTAATCTCCAACGCCCTTTACTGGTTCGAACAATACCATATAGACGGCCTGCGGGTAGACGCCGTGGCCTCCATGCTTTACTTAGACTACGACCGGCCGGACGGGCAGTGGCTGCCAAACGTTTACGGCGGGCGAGAGAATTTAGAGGCGGTGGCCTTTTTAAAACGGCTGAACGAAAGCGTGTTTGCCGATTTTCCGGACGCGCTGATGATTGCGGAGGAATCTACCGCCTGGCCGCTGGTTACCCGCCCCACCACCAGCGGCGGGCTGGGCTTTAACTTTAAGTGGAACATGGGCTGGATGAACGACATGCTGCGCTATTTGTCGCTCGACGGCATTTACCGCAAATATCATCAGGACGCCCTGACCTTCTCTTTCTTTTACGCCTTTTCAGAAAATTACGTGTTGCCGCTCTCGCACGACGAGGTGGTGCACGGCAAGGGTTCGCTGCTGCAAAAAATGCCGGGTTCTTACGACGAACAGTTTGCCGGGCTGCGGGCCTTTTACGGCTACCTGTTCGCCCACCCGGGCAAAAAAATGCTCTTTATGGGGCAGGAGTTCGGGCAGTTTATTGAGTGGAACTACCGGCAGGCGCTCGACTGGCTGCTGCTGGACTTTGAGCGCCACCGCCAGCTGCAAGATTACGTGGCGGCGCTGGGCGAATTTTACTGCAAAACCCCTGCTTTGTGGCAAAACGACTGCTCGTGGGAGGGCTTTTCGTGGATTGCCAACGATGACGACGCCGGCAGCACCGTGGCCTTTTGCCGCCACGCAGAGGGAGAGAAAAGTCTGGTGGTGCTTTGCCGGTTTATCCCCACCGAGGTACCGGGCTACCGCATCGGCGTGCCGGAGCGGGGCGACTACCAGGTGGTGCTGCACTCCAACGACCGCCGCTTTGGCGGCCAAAGCGACCCCGCGGTGTATAAAACAGAGGACGTTCCCGCCCACGGCTTTGACCAGTCGCTGGTGGTGCCGCTGCCGGGGCTTTCTACCATATATCTTCGCTGTGTAAAAAAGCGGCCGAAGCGCCGCAGAACTTCTTCTTCCACCCCCCGTAAAAAATCCTGAGTCTTAGGAGGCGTGCGTTATGTTTTACAAAACGGAATGCGTCGCCATGCTGCTGGCCGGCGGGCAGGGCAGTCGGCTGGGCATTCTCACCCGGCGGGTGGCCAAACCCGCCGTTCCCTTTGGCGGCAAGTACCGCATTATTGACTTTCCCCTTTCTAACTGCGTGCATTCGGGCATTGACACCGTAGGCGTGCTCACCCAGTACCAGCCGCTGGAGCTGAACGATTACCTGGCCACCGGCGCCCCGTGGGACTTAGACCGCCGCGGCGGCGGGCTGCACGTGCTGCCCCCCTACCAGCGGGGGGCGGGGGCAGACTGGTACAAGGGCACGGCCAACGCCATTTACCAGAACATTCCTTTTATAGAGCGCTACCGGCCGGAGTACGTGCTGGTGCTCTCGGGCGACCATATTTACCAAATGGACTATGCCGCCATGCTGGCCTACCACAAGCAGCAGCAGGCCGACTGCACCATTGCCGTGCTGGACGTACCGCTGGAAGAAGCCGGGCGCTTTGGCATAATGGTCACCCGGCCGGACGGGTCGATAGAAGCCTTTGAAGAAAAGCCCGCCCACCCCCGCTCTACCAAAGCCTCTATGGGGGTATACGTCTTTACGTGGGAGGTGCTGCGCCGGTATTTAATGGAAGACGAGGCCAACCCCGCCTCTTCTAACGATTTTGGCAAAAACATTATTCCCACCATGCTGGGCGACGGCCGCCGCATGATGGCCTATTCCTTTGAAGGATATTGGAAAGACGTAGGCACGGTAGAGTCGCTGTGGGAGGCCAATTTAGATTTGCTCGACCCCAAGGTAGAGCTGAATCTGCTGGATGAAAACCGCCGCATTTTTGCGCGGGAGGAGTCGCTGCCGCCCCACTTTGCCGCCGAGTGCGCAGAAGTGCAAAACGCTTTGGTAAGCGACGGGTGCGAGGTTGCGGGGTCGGTAGAATACTCCGTGCTTTCTACCGGCGCGGTGGTGGCCCCCGGCGCACGGGTGGCTTACTCTGTCATTATGCCCGGCGCGGTTATAGAGCCCGGCGCGGTGGTGCAGTACGCCATTTTGGGCGAAAACTGCGTGGTAGAACAAGGCGCCGTGGTGGGTACCCCGCCGGAGGAGCTGCCCCCGGGTACGTGGGGGGTTGCCGTGGTAGGCGAAGACTGCCGCATTGGCCCCGGCGTGCGGGTAAAGGCCGGCGAAATGGTAGAGGCCGACCGGTTGTCAGAGGGGGAGGAGAAGCAATGAAAACCAACGCGATTGGGTTAATATTTGCCAGCGTGGGCGACGGGCTGCTGGGCGGCATGACCGCCGAGCGGTGCATGGCCTCCGTGCCCTTTGGCGGGCGCTACCGCATGATAGACTTCCCCCTTTCCGCCATGGTGCACGCCGGTATTGTAAAGGTGGGCATTCCCACCCGCAGCAACTACCGCTCGCTTATGGATCATCTCGGCAGCGGCAAGCCGTGGGATTTATCCCGCAAGGCGGGGGGCATTTATCTGTTTCCTCCCTTCAGCAATTTAGAGGGCAGCAACAACGCCACCCGCCTGCGGGCGTTGGCGGCGCTGCTGCCGTTTTTAGAAAATTCGCGCGAGGACTACGTGGTCTGCTGCGACTGCGACACGGTGCTGAATTTTGACTTTGGCGAGCTGCTGCACCGCCACGTAGAGCGGGGCAGCGACGTCACCTTCGGCTACACCTTAGGCGCCCTGCCCCACAGTGCAGACGGCCGCATGGTGCTGCAATTAGACGAAAATGAGACGGTGCGCGACATTTTGGTGCAAAGCGAGCGCCCGGGCGAGTGCGCGTGTGCCTGCGGCGTTACCGTGTGGGGGCGGGCCATGCTGGTGCAAACGGTGCGCGACGCCATCAGTCACAACTACGCCACCGTAGACCGCGACGTATACCAGCGCCAGCTGGGGCGCCTTACCATGCACGGCTACCGTATGCCGGGATACGTGCGGGTGATAGACTCGCTGGCCTCTTACCTTGCCGCCAACTGCGATTTGCTGCAAAGCGAGGTGCGCACCGCCCTCTTCTCGCGCGAGCGGCCGGTCTTTACCAAAGTGCGAGACGACGCCCCCGCCCGCTACCTGCTTACCGGCGAGGCGCAGGGAAGCCTCATTGCCGACGGCTGCGAGATTGCCGGTCGGGTAGAAAACTGCGTGCTCTTTCGCGGGGTGCGGGTCGGCCGGGGGGCGGTACTGCAAAACTGCGTGGCCATGCAGGATACCGTGATTGGCGAAAACGCCTCTCTTACCTGCGTGATTACCGACAAAAACGCCGAAATTGCCCCCGGCCGCACGCTGGCGGGGTTCGAGGCTTATCCCTCTTACATTGCCAAAGGCGCTTTCGTGTAAAAACCCCTGACAACTGCAACAAGAAAGGACGAGGGTAAGGATGAAAGTTCTGTTTGTAACCAGCGAGGCACACCCCTTTGCCGTATCGGGGGGCTTAGGCGATGTTTCCGGCGCGCTGCCGGCGGCGCTGCGGCGGCGGTTTGTGGGCTGCCGGGTGGTGCTGCCGCTTTATGCGGACGTTCCGGGCGAGCTGCGTGAAAGCATGACCTTTTTGGGCAGCTTTTGCGTGCCGGTGGCCTGGCGGCGGCAATACTGCGGCCTGTTTGAGGCCAAAACCGGCGGGGTGACCTATTATTTGCTGGACAATGAGTATTATTTTAAGCGACCGGGGCTGTACGGGTATTACGACGACGCCGAGCGCTTCGCCTTTTTCTCCCGCGCGGTGCTGGAAATGCTGCCGCTGCTCGACTACCGGCCGGACGTACTGCACTGCAACGACTGGCAAACGGCCTTAACGCCGGTTTATTACCGGCTGTATTACGCCGACCGGCCGGAGTACGCCGGCATGAAAACCCTGCTGACGGTGCACAACATTCAGTACCAGGGCAAATACGGCGAAGAGCTGCTGGAAGACGTGCTGGGTATCAGCCGGGCAGACGCGGGGCTGGTAGAGTACGACGGCTGCGTGAATTTGCTCAAGGGCGGCATGGAGGCGGCGGACGCCATTTCGACCGTAAGCCCCACTTATGCCGACGAATTGACCGACGAATGGTTTGCCTACGGCCTGCACGGCTTTTTGCGGGAGCGCCGGGGCAAAATGCGGGGCATTATTAACGGCATTGATACCGCGCTCTATAACCCCGAAACAGACGAAGCCCTGCCCTGCCGCTACAACGCCGAAACCGCGGCGGCGGGTAAGGCCGAAAACAAGCGGGCGCTGCAGCGCGAAATGGGCCTGCCCGAGCGGCCGGACGTACCGCTTTTTGGCATGGTGACCCGCCTGGTGGCCCAAAAGGGGCTGGATTTGGTGCTGGCCGGGCTGGAAGAGCTGCTGCAAAGCGACCTGCAAGTGGCGGTTTTGGGGGCCGGCGACTGGCGGTACGAGAGTGCGCTGGACGAATTGGCCGCCCGCTACCCCGAGCGGCTGGCGCTGCGGCGGGGGTTTATACCCCCCTTAGCGCGGCAAATCTACGCGGGGGCAGACTTCTTTTTAATGCCCTCAAAAAGCGAGCCCTGCGGGCTGGCCCAAATGGTGGCGCTGCGCTACGGCACGCTGCCGGTGGTGCGGGCCACGGGGGGACTCCGCGATACCGTAACCGACTGCGGCGACGGCGAGGGCAACGGCTTTACCTTTTTAACCTTTGATACCGGCGATATGCTAAACGCCCTTTACCGCGCCATGGCGCTGTATGCCGACCGCCCGGCCATGGAGCAAACGGTGCGCCGCGCCATGGCCTGCGACAACAGCTGGGGCGCCTCTGCCCGCGCATACGCCCGGCTGTACAAAGACTTAACGGGCAAATAATCCAGTTCTAATTCGGTCAATTGAATAACTTCTCCCCGGCGGCCTGCCTGCAAAAAAGCCGCCGGGGTTTTTGCGTTTGCGCCCGGCGGGGCAAAAGGCCGTCGAATTTTTTGCGGAAAGGGGGTGGCATTTTTCGCCGGAATGTGGTAGGATATAGGGGATTTTTTGTAAGTTGGAGGCGTTCCCTTTTGGCGAACCAAACGGAAAACAAAATGGGCGTGTGGCCGGAAAACCGGCTGCTGCTGAGTATGTCTGTTCCCATTATGATTTCAATGCTGGCGCAGGCGCTCTACAACGTGGTAGACAGTTACTTTGTCGCCCGCCTGTCAGAATCGGCCTTAACGGCCGTCACCCTTGCCTTTCCCGTGCAGAATTTAATGATTGCCGTCTCGGTGGGCGTGGGGGTTGGTATGAACGCCCTGCTGGCCCGCTCGCTGGGCGAGGGCAGGGGAGAAAAGGCCGATTTGGCGGCCATGCAGGGTCTGCTGCTGGAATTTCTCTCGTTTTTGCTCTTTGTCGTAGTAGGGGCGTTGTTTGCCCGGCCGCTCATTGCCGTGCAGGCAAACGCGGGCATGGAAGAGATTGTCAACGCCGGGGCGGAATATTTGCGCATTTGCTGTATTTGCTCCTTTGGGGTGTTTATGCAGGTAGCCTTTGAGCGGCTGCTGCAAGCTACCGGCCGCACCGTGCTCTCTATGCTCACCCAGGGGGTGGGGGCGGTGCTCAACATGATTTTGGACCCCATTCTCATCTTCGGCCTATTGGGCTTCCCCAAAATGGGGGTGGCCGGGGCGGCCGCCGCCACGGTGGCGGGTCAGCTGGCAGCCGCCGGGGTGGGGCTGTTTTGCAATTTGCGCTTTAATCCGGAAATCACCCTGCGGCTGCGCAACCTGAAGCCCCACCCGGCCATGCTGGGCAACATTTTGTACATCGGCGTGCCGTCGGTCATTATGGCGGCCATCGGTTCGGTTATGAGCTTTGCCATGAACCGCATTTTGGTGCCCTTTACCGCCACGGCCGTGGCGGTGTTTGGGGTTTACTTTAAGCTGCAAAGCTTTGTGTTTATGCCGGTGTTTGGCCTTAACAACGGCATGGTGCCCATTGTGGCCTACAATTTGGGCGCCCGCCGCCGCAGCCGCATACTTAAAACCATTCGCCTCAGCGCCGCCTACGCCACCGGCATTATGCTGCTGGGGCTGCTCGCAGTGCAGCTGCTGCCAAGGCAGCTGCTGCGGCTGTTTGAAGCTTCGCCCCAAATGATGCAAATGGGGGTTACCGCCTTTCGCATTATTTCGCTCTGCTTCGTCTTTGCCGGGGTGTCTATCGTCATCAGCAGCGTTTGCCAGGCGGTGGGCAAAAGCGTTTACAGTATGCTGATTTCCTTCTTCCGCCAGCTGGTCATCTTGCTGCCCGCCGCTTACCTGCTTGCCCGCACCGGGCAGCTGGCCGCCGTGTGGTGGGCCTTCCCCATTGCAGAGATTTTCTCTTTTGTGCTTTGCTGCTTCTTTTTGCGCTCGGTGGTGCGGCGGCTGGATTTTTAATAGGGCAATATATGGAAAGCCAACCGACAAATCGCACAAATTTCCTCGTCCGGGCGCTTTTCCTCTTGTAAAACCGGTAAAGATGTGGTATACTGAATCCGAAGACCGGGTTTCCGGCGTCAAAATCGTTGTATTTTAACAGAGTGGAGGAAAAAAGTATGAAACGCTTGTTGTGTTTGCTGCTGGGGTGCGCCCTGCTGCTCTCGCTTGGCGGCGTGGCCGCCACGGCGGAAGAACAGACGGAATGGTTGGCCAAAAGCATTGTGATTGACGGCCAAAAAGACGAAGCCTACCGCGAGCAGATGGTCTTTACCCCCGACTGGTGGTTGGCGTTTGACGGCAACACCACCCCGTATTCGGACGAATACGACAAAGAGCGGGTGGCCAACTACTGCTGGTTCACCTGGGACGATGAGTTTGTTTATCTTTACATGGAGGTCATCAGCAAAGACGACCTCTACAAGCCCAAAGAGGGCGAAACCCTTAAAGAAGCAACCGACACGGGCGTGTTTATTGAGAACATCAGCATTTATTTAGACGGCGCGCCCTCTGCACCCATTGACCAGGCGACCCGCGAAACCGGCGAAACCTGCGCGGACTTTGACCGCAACTGCATTTCCGGCGCCGCGCCGGAGTACCGGCTGATGTGCCGCTATTACCCCGCGTTTGACACCTTTAACAACTACTTCCGTACCGACGAAGGCATGTTCCTCACCTTTGAAGAATTTACCGAGCGCCGGGGCGAAGAAGAAGGCTACAAAGACAATTTGGAAGCCATGTATGAAAAAGAAAACGGCCGTGCCGAAGCCGCCGGGTTTATTAACTACGAAACCAACACCTACGGCGTAGAGCTGAAGTACCCCTACAAGCCGGGCGAAGAGGGCTTCCGGCTGAACCTCGCCACCCATTGCGAGAACATTCCCGACCGGCCCTACACCCTGTCGTTTGGCCCCGCCTGGTGGAAGGACTTCCCCTCTATGCAGCAGGTGCTCTTCTTCCTGTACGACCCCAACGCCGAGAACGAAAAGCCGGAAGACCCGGCCGTAACGGCGCTGGTTACCCGCATTTCGTCTATGCCCGACCCGGATAAAATTACGCTGGAGTGGCTGCCGGTGCTCGACCTTGCCACCACCCAGCTGGAGGCGCTGAATGACGAGCAGGCGGAGATTTTCGTCACCCAATACCCGGACGCCTTTACCAAGTATTATGAATGCGCCTTCCGGCTTTCCATTTTGCAAATGATTGAAACGCTGGGCGACGTAGACGGCAACGACGTGATTAACGCCGGCGACGCCTTAATGGTGCTGCGCAGCGCGGTAAACAAAACCAAGCTGAACGAAGACCAGCAGGTGGCGGCCGACGTGAACGCCGACGATAAAATTAACGCCGCCGACGCGCTGCTCATTCTGCGCAAAGCGGTTTATCGCGACGAAATATTCCCGGCCGAAAAGCAGCTGAACGAGCTGAAGTTTGAAGACTTTATGAACGAGCTTTTCCCGCCCGAGGCCTAATATTTTAAACCCGTTCGGGGCGCCCCGCAGACTGCCGGGCGCCCCGCTTTTTCTTTGCAAAAGGGGGTTGACAACCCCCGCCGGCATGGTATAATGGCGGGAGTGATGAAAGGGAGAAGGGGGAGCGCCGTATGCAGCGAAACATTCCCGCCGCCTCGGCCGAGCGGCGGCTGATTGCTTTGTGCGGGCTGCTGTATTTTGTCAGCTACCTCACCCGGGTGAACTACGGGGCGGTATTATCCGAGCTTACGGTGGCGCGTTCTCTTACCACGGCCGAGGCGGGGCTGGCGGTGACCGGCAGCTTTATTACCTACGGCGGCGGGCAGATTTTGTGCGGCGTGGTGGGCGACCGGGTGCGCCCCCACGCCATGATAGCCTTGGGGCTGGTGCTCACCGCCTGCTGCAACCTGCTGCTGCCCTTTATGCCCACGGTGTTTTGCATGACGGCGATTTGGTGTATCAACGGCCTGGCCCAGGCCATGTTTTGGCCGCCGCTGGTGCGGCTGATGGCCGAAAACCTGTCGCCCGCCCGGTTTCGCTCCGGCACCGTGGTGGTGAGCATTGCGGGGTCTACCGGCACCATTGGCGTGTATTTGCTCGCGCCGCTGTGCATTCGCCTGTGGAGCTGGCGCATGGTGTTTTGGGTATGCGCCGGGGCGGCGGTGGCGGTGCTGGCGCTGTGGCATTGGCAGTTTGGGCGGCTGCAAACGGGGCTGGCGCTGCATGGCGCCGCCGCCCGCCCCCACGCCCCGGTACCAGCGGCCCCGCCCGCCCGCCAACCCCTGCCGGCGGGTACCGCCTGGCTGTGGCAAAGCGGGCTTTGCCTGCTGGCCCTTTCTACCGTGCTGCAAGGCATGTTAAAAGACGGGCTGCTGACGTTACTGCCCTCTTACATGGCCCAAAGCTTTTCGCTGCCTACCGCCTCTTCCGTGCTTATTACCGGCCTGCTGCCTGTTTTCAGCATTTGCTGCGTGCTGGCCACCTCGCGGCTGGCAAAACGGTTTCAAAACGAGGCCGCCTGCGGCGCCCTGCTTTTTGCCGCCGGGGGGCTGGGGGGCGTGCTGCTGCCCCTTTGCGCCGGTCTGGGGCCGGCGGTCAGCCTGTTCTTTGCCGCGCTGGCCGTGGGGGGATGCACGGCGTGAATTACATGATTATTACCCGCCTGCCCGCCCGCTTTGCCCGCTACGGCAAGGTTTCTACCGCCTCCGGCCTGCTTAACACCTTCGTTTACCTCGGCAGCGCGGCCTCTACCTACGGCTTTGGGGCGGTAACCGACCGCTTCGGCTGGCAGGCCTCGCTTTGCTGCTTTGCCGCCGCCGGGGTGCTGGGGGCGGCGCTGAACGCCTGGGCCATTCCCAAATGGCGGCGGTTCAGCCGGGCACAATAGCCTTTTTTTGGTACAACAAAACCCGCCGCGTGGGGACGCTTGGCAAGAGCGCTCCGCAGAGGGCGGGTTGTTTGTATTTTTAAAAGAGTTTTTACACCAGCCCCAGCAGGGCATAGCAGAGAAAAGAAGCGGCGCAAAACAGGGCGGTAACAAAGGTGAGGGCCGCCTTGCCCCGCCGCCCCGCCGCCGCCGCGCCATGCCCCAAAAAGCAGCAGCCGCACAGTAGGGTGGGCACCGCGTAGCGAAAGTTTTGGGTGCAGGTTTGGGGGTACAAAAAGCAAAATTGCAGGGTAGAGCCCAGCACCACCGCCCAAACCGCCAGCAGGGCCAGCCCCTTGGGGGTGCGGGCGAAGCCGCCTTTTTTGGCAAGCGAGGCCGCCATAGCCGCAAGGGAGGCAAGTACCAGCGCCGCCTGCGCGTAAAAGAGCACCTTGGCGGAGGCGAGGCCGGCGGTGTGCAGCGCGCCGGGGGTAAGCTCCGGGTTAAAAAGGGTAAATTCCCCAAACACGGCGGTTTTCAGCAGCGCCAGCCAGGGGTTGAACTCGTTGTAAGAGGAGGCGTAGTCGGTGCCCTGCCAGGCCACAAAAATGCGCCGCAGGCTTTCGCCCGGCACCGCAAACAGCCGCTGGAAAGCGGGGTAAAATCCCACGTACTGGCCGCTGTTTACCCCCAGAGAAGGCACGTAGGTAAGCGGCGTGCCAAAAAGCAGGGCGTTCCTTACCGGCCAGTAAAGCCCTATGGGGGCGCAGACCGCCAAAAAGAGCGCCAGCTGCCAGAAAATGCGCCCGGCTTTTCCCTTTTTTTGCCGCAGGGCGGTGTAATATCGCCAAAGGAAAAGCAGCCCAATGCCGGGGGCGAGCAACCCGCCGGAAAGCTTGGCGGCCATGCTGCCGCCCATGGCGAGCGCGACGGGTACAATGGCGGCAAGAGACGGCCGGTCGAACCAGCGAAAGGCGGCGTAGAGGGCGTACAGCCCCAGCGCTACTGAGAGCATGTCGTTATTCACGCTGCCCGAGAGCAATAAAAAGGTGGGGTGAAAGCTGAGAATGGCCGCCGGGAGCAGCAGCGCCCGGGGGGAAAGCCCCGCCCGCCGCAGCAGCCGCAGGCAGGTAAGAAGCGCCGCCGAGGAATAAAAAAGGGTGAGCAGCTGAATGTTCTCGCAGGCGGCGGCATAAGAAATCCCCAGCGTGGTGTTCAGCCGCAGCCACAGCCCGGCCAGCAAATGGTGCAGCGGCGGGTGGTAAAGCTGCGAGAGCGGGGTTACCGTGGGGTCTACGCAGGGCAGCCGCAGGGTGGCGGCAATGTACTCAATGTATTCGGCGTGCCGCTCGTATTGAAACCCGGCAAAGTCGCCGCCGCTGAAAAACCACACGTCGTGCTGGCGCACCGAAACGGGGGTGTAAAGCACGTAGCACAGCCGCAGGGCCAGCCCCGACAATACCACCAGCGCCAGCAGCCGCCGGGCGGTAAGTTTATGCAGGGCCGTCAGCCCCACACCGCAGCAGA
>CANQGN010000011.1 GCA_947623215.1 uncultured Clostridia bacterium | reverse complement strand
GCCGGTCACTCTCGCCCACCGGGCGCTCGCGAATAATCAGCCCCACGGTGGATAGTTTTTCGCTCTTGCTCATGCTGCTGCGCTGCGCGGTAGGCCAAATAGTCCGCCACCAGGCCGCTGGCCGCAAACCGCCGCCAGCGGGAGAGCGCGCTTTCCCCTTTCACTTCGTCGTCGCCCCCTTTGCTTTGCCGCTCAACCCTATTGTGGCAAAACCAAGCGGGGCCTATGCCTGTTAATTTTTAGGAATCCAGCCCGAAGGTGTGCAGCAACCCCTCGCGGTTGCGCCAGTTTTCGCGCACCTTGACCCAGCACTGCAAATTAACCGGGCAGTCGAACAGCCGCTCTAATTCCACCCGGGCAGCCGAACCAACCTGCTTTAGCATACCGCCGTCTTTGCCGATTATCATGCCCTTGTGAGAGGGCTTTTCGCAGTAAATGGTAACCGTGGCGGTGAGCAGCGGCGGGTCTTCGCGGTAAGAAAAACGCTCGGTTACCACCGCCACGCCGTGGGGTACTTCGCGCGAGAGCAGCCGCAGCAGCTTTTCGCGCACCAGCTCGGCCACCAGCGTTTGCTCGCTTTGGTCGGTTAGGGCGTCTTCGTCAAACAAATGGGGGCCGGGGCGGCCAAAGGGGGCCAGCTCGCCCGGCAGCGCCGCCACCCCGTCGCCCGTGCGGGCCGAAAGCGGCAGCACGGCGGCGAAAGAATAAAGCTCGCTGTAGCGGGCAATCAGGGGCATTAAGGCGGATTTATCTTTTAGTAAATCGATTTTATTAAGCGCCAAAACGGCCGGCAGCCCCCGGCGGGCAAACTCGGCTGCCAGGGCTTCTTCTACCGGCGAAATGGGGCGGGTACAGTCTGCCACCAGCAGGCAAACGTCCACCCCTTCCATGCTGCCGTCTACCGCCCGCATCATTTGCCGCCCCAGGGCGGTGCGGGGGCGGTGAAAGCCCGGGGTGTCTATAAAAATATACTGAACCGCCCCTTCGGTGAGCACCCCCATCATGCGGGTGCGGGTGGTTTGCGGTTTGTCAGACACAATGGCGACCTTTTGGTGCAGCAGGGCGTTTACCAGCGAAGATTTACCGGCGTTTGGGCGACCCACCAAAGCGGTCATCACGGTTTTGGTTTCGGTTTGGGTTTGCACTTGTTTTGAATAACTCCTTATGATTTTTGCACGTCGGTTTTAAAGCGGGCGTTGCGGGGCAGGCCCAGCTGGTTCATAACCTCTTCTTCTTTTTCGCGCATACGAACCGATTCCAGCCCGCCGGCCTCGTGGTCGTACCCCAACAAATGCAGCATGGAATGGGCGGTTAAGTAAGCAATCTCGCGCTGAAAAGAATGGCCAAACTCCTCTGCCTGCCACGAAACCCGCGAAATGTTGAGCACAATATCGCCAAGCAAACAGGCGCCGTTTTCGGGGTTTACGTCATACTCGCCGTTCTCGCCCAGCGGAAAAGAGAGCACGTCCGTTGCCCGGTCTACGCCGCGATGCTGCAAATTTAAGGTATGAATTTGCTCTTCGTCTACAAACGTAATGGAAATTTCAGCCGGATGGGGAAAATGCTCGAGCGCCAGCACGGCGTTGCAGCAGCGCCGCAGCAGCATACGGGTTCCGGTGGGAACCTTGACGGCTTTTTGGCTATTCTTAATTACGACTCTTACTTTTTCCATCATACTCTCTCCTTGTATTTTTTTCTTTGGCCTGCCGGCGGTTGTAGCGGTCGTAGGCCTGAATAATCGCCTGCACCAGCTTGTGGCGAACCACGTCTTGTTCGCTTAAGGTAACAAGCGCTATATCCTCTACCCCTTTGAGCACCCGCATGGCTTCGAGCAAGCCGGAGTTTTGCCGGTCGCCCAAATCTATTTGGGTTACGTCGCCGGTAACCACCGCTTTAGAGCGGCTGCCCAGGCGCGTTAAAAACATTTTCATCTGCTCCGGCGTGGTCTAATATAATAAAGCTGTCGTCCAGCGTGCGGCCGCGCATATAGGCCAGCGGCGCAACCTCTATGTTGCCCCGCTCCTGATACTTTAAAAAGGCCTCGCCGCCCAGCATGTCAAACAGCGCGTCGTACAGCGGGCGGAGGTAGGGGTCGACCTTTTGCTGAATATCGCCCGGCAAAAAGCCCAGCTTTTCGCCCGCCTCTACCGCCGGGCGAGTTAAAATGATACGGTTGACCTCTTTGGCGCGAAAGGCGCGCACCGCATGGGCAACCGCAAGGTAGGTTTTGCCGGTACCGGCCGGCCCGGCCGCCAGCACCACCGTATTGTCGCGAATGGCGTCTACATACGCCTGCTGGCCCAGCGTTTTGGGCTTGACCGGCCGCCCCTTGGCGGTAAGGCAAAGGCAGTCGCGGTCTATTAACCCCGCCAGCCGGTGGGTTTGCCCCTCGCGCACCAGCGAAATGACGTAGCGCACGTTTTGCTCGCCTAAGGTTTCGCCCCCCGCAAGCAGCGCCAGCAGCCCCTGCACGGCAGAGGCGGCAAGCGATACGGCGCCCGGCTCCCCGGCGATTTTCAGCTCGCCGTCGCGCACCGTTATGGTACCGCCGAACTCCAGCAGGCGAATGTTGGCGTCTAAACTGCCGAACAGGCTGACCGCCTGCTCCATTCGGTCAATTGCGATTGATTGCTCCACGCTATCCGTCCCTTATGATGGATTCTTCCCAAAAAAGGCGCCTGGTTTGCACCCGGTCGGGACAAACCCTGTTTTAATGATATTATAACACTTTTCCCTAGAAAATCAACATCTTTTGCGCAAAAGTTATATCTTCCACACAAGAAATTTTCGCTTCCACCGTTACCTTGTCGCCCTCCCGGGTGATTTGGTAGGCGACGCCTTTCACCTCCGCCTCCGGAAGATTGCTCGCAATATACGCCGCCGTGCGCTTTTTGGCTTCTTGCAGTGCTTGCGCTTCGGTGCGCGAGCGCTGCACCGGCCGGGTCTCAAAAAAATGGGCGGTGTGCAGCGTAAAGGGGAGCGGCACGCCCCCAACGGAAAGGCGGGCGGCGTGCAGCTCTTTTTCATACGCCCCCGCTACCCGGCCAATGTAAAGGGGCAGGGTAACCCCAAAGCATTCCACCGCCCGGCGCACCTTTACCCGCCCGGTGCGCTGCCGCCCCTGCCAGCGCAGCGGCAGGGTAAAGCGGGCGGTGCGGGTGGTCTCTGCCAGCACCACGCCAGAGGCCTGCCGCAGCAGCGTGGCGCCGTTGGCATACTCTACCGCGCCGCTTACCAGCAAATCGCCCGCCACTACCGCGTCGCCCACCTGCACCGCCGGGCTGCCGGTGTTAATTTGCATTTTTATAATGCGCCCGTCTGCCGCCGCCAGCAAATTGGCGGGCTCGCTGTTGTTTTGCACCGCCGGTTTTTGCACCGTTTCGCTCACATCTACGTGCAGCACCGTGCCCACCGGATTAAAAGACATCCAAGACAGCTCCGGGTGGTCGTAAAGCACTTGCTGGCGCAGGGTGGCCCAGTCAAAATCGTCTGTTTTGGCCCCCTCCGCCACGCCGTAGGGGGCCAGCCACTCGATTACCTGCCCGGCGGTCAGGGTTTTTTGCCCCTCTACCCGAATCTCCCACACCCGGGCACAGAGAAGGTGCAGTACCAGCGCAAAGGCCAGCGCCCCGGCCGCCAGCCCGTACCGCCCCCGCAGCCGCCGCAGCAAAAAGGGCAGCCCCTGCCGCCGCACAATGTGCAGCCGACAGCCGGAGCGCCGCGCCGCCTCGCGCAGACGTTTAAACTCCCCCGCCCGCACCCGCACCGTAAGCCCGGCCTTGCCCGCGCGGTAGTCCCACACGTCTCGCCCGCCAAAGGCGCACAAATTCATAAACCGTTCCGGTCGGCCGCCCGTTACCGCCACCGTTACCATACCGGCCAGCCAGTTTAGCCCGCTTTGCAGCATGTCGCCGCCCCCTGTTCCCCTTGTTATGGATTATTCAAAGCTAAGAGTGCTCACCACTCCCTCTACCGCGCAGTAGTTGCGCTCCAGCGTGCGCACGCACAGCCCCTGCCCGGTAATTTTCAGCTGGCGCTCCCCCAAATTTAACCGCACGCAGCCGCCCTCGTACCCCAGCACGCCCCGGCAGCCCTCTACCGTTACCTCCCGGTCGCCCAGCAGCAAAATGCGCCCGCCCACCGTGCCGGCAGGCAGGGGCAGCCGGGGGGTTCCCGGCCGTTTTTTCGCCATGGTTCCCCGCCCCCATTCGTTCGCGTTTTCTTTACTATTTTGCTCTTTTACTATATGCGCGCCGCCCCCCGGGCATACCGGCAGCCGAGCGCAAAAACCCCGCCGGGGGCTCCCCTTACGCCTTAAAAAGGCAAATAAGAAGTTCCCCGGCGGGGCGAAACTCAAAGTATTACTTTGGCAGCCGCTCTGCCAGCCGCCGCTCTAACTGCTGGCGCAGCCGGTCGACCGCCGCAAAGTCCATGGCGGCAATATAGTGCTTCTCCAGCAAATCGTGCACCGCTTTGGCCTCGCGCAGCGCGGTGCAGGCGCCGTCTAACCGTTCTTCCGCCGCCCGGCGGTTAAAGCGCAGCCGCTGTTTTTTCTCGGCCAGCGCCGGTAAATCGTGAAATCGCCGGGCGTGAATGCGCCGCCGGGTATCTACCGTAACCGGCAGAAATGCGTTGGCGGTGCAAAAAGCCAGCCGCCGGTCCGGCACGATGATATGGTCGATTTTGCGCTCGGGCGAAAGGGCACAGGGGCAGGTAATGACCTCATACCCCGCCGCGAGCGCCCGGTTGCGTATGGCGGTCATCATCACCGAGGCCGCGCCGCCGTTTTCGTCTTCTATGGCCACAATTTCATCGGCGTAGCAGCGCAGCGTTTCTTCCAGCAGCAGCGGGCCCACGGGGGTTAGCCCGCCAAGGAAGCGGCGGGTTTGCGCCCCCCGGCCGCCCTTTTTATTCGGCAGCAGGCTGTCGCAGAGCTTTTCGGCCGTCTCCCCCGCCCGCTCTAAGTCGCAGCACTCGCAGTCCACCGCAAAGCTGTCGTCTACTAAGCGCGAGGCGGCCGCCGCAAACCGGCCCGCCCGGCGGTGCAGCAGGCCGTTTTGCTCGTAGAGCGAAAGGATTTCCGCCCGGTTTTTTTGCAGCTCGTCGGCGTTTAAGCAGGCCCCCAAATCCACCAGCTCTTCGGTAAGGCCCAGGCGGGCGGCGTCCATGGTGTGGGGGGCGGTACCGTCTATCACCGCGGCGCCGAGAGTGGGAAAGCGCACGCCGTCTAACGAGGCGGGGTCAGACGAACAAAAGTATAGCTCCACCGGCTGCTCCCGCTCGGCCGCCCACACCGCGAGCTGCTTCATAAAGGTGGATTTTCCCGTGCCGGGGCCGCCCTTTAAAATGGTCAGCCGCTCGCCCGCCCCCGGGCGGTAGCAGTCGCCAAAGCAGCTGAAAAATCCGCTGCCGGCATTGGCCCCCAGAAAAAAGCGCGGCCGGGTGGCCGCAAGGGATTCAAAGGTTTCGTTTTGCATGGCAAGCACACCCCTTGTAAAGCGTTTTCAGTGCAGTGTATGCGGCGGGGCGCGTCCCTGTCACCGGGGGCGCATACGGGGTGCATATGGTTATTGTACTCCCAATTTGTGAACCGTTTGTTACCAAACGGGATTTTTGACAAAGCAACCAAAATTCCGCGCAAAATTCTGCAATTCTCATGATTCTGCCATCTTTTCAAACGCCGGATTTTCTGGTATAGTATAGCTTAGGAAAGTTTTAATTTGTTTAGGCAATACAATCGGGGTACAATGCGCCTGACGCGGCGCGATTTCCCGATAGGCTTTGTTGTCGGCCTTGCAATACGCCCGTATTCCTGCGGCCTGCCGCCTTGCAAAGTCAAAAAATCGCCCCCGCGGCAGGTCGGAGATTTTTGGGGAGAGCGCCCGTCGATAGCTGCAAGGCGTGCGCTTGCAGCCGTACTTTGTGTACGGCAAAAGCGTGACAACGCAGCAGATGCGGCGGGCACTCCCCCAAAAACACGTTGTACCCTGATTGCATTGCCTACCCTCAGTCTTTTTGAAAGGACGGTTTATCAATATGCTTCGACTGCAAAACATCGTAAAGCAATACGAAGCCGGCGAAAACGCGGTAACGGCCTTAAAGGGCGTTTCCGTCACCTTTCCCCGGCAGCAATTTGTGGCGGTGCTCGGCCCCTCCGGCTGCGGCAAAACCACCCTGCTCAACATCATAGGCGGGTTAGACGGCTACACCGAGGGCGACCTGTTTATTCGCGGGCGGTCTACCAAAGAGTTTCGCGACGCTGACTGGGACGCCTACCGTAACCACTCGGTCGGCTTTGTGTTTCAAAGCTACAACCTGATCGCCCACCAGTCGGTACTGGCAAACGTAGAGCTGGCGCTCACCCTCTCGGGCGTGTCGCGGAGCGAACGCCGCCGCCGGGCGGTAGAGGCGCTAACCCGCGTGGGGCTGCAAAACCAGCTGCACAAAAAGCCCAACCAGATGTCCGGCGGGCAAATGCAGCGGGTGGCCATTGCCCGGGCGCTGGTGAATAACCCCGATATTTTGCTGGCGGACGAACCCACGGGTGCGCTGGACAGTGAAACCAGCCTGCAAATTATGGAAATTTTAAAAGAAATTTCCGCCTCCCGGCTGGTGATTATGGTCACCCACAACCCGGAGCTGGCCGAGCGCTACGCCACCCGCATTTTGCGGCTGAAAGACGGCGAAATCATCAGCGATTCCGCCCCCTGCGAGGCGGAAGAAGCCTTTGAAGAACCGAAGAAGCCCAAAACCCGCCGCGCCCGCCGGGCGGAGCGCAGCTCTATGTCCTTCGTCACCGCCCTCTCGCTCTCGTTTCACAATCTGCTTACCAAAAAGGCCCGCACCATTTTAACCGCCTTTGCGGGGTCCATTGGCATTATTGGCATTGCGCTGATTCTTGCCATGTCCAGCGGCATACGCGCCTACATTGCCAACGTAGAGGAAGACACGCTCTCGAACTACCCGCTTACGTTAGAGGAAACGTCCGTAGACTTTACCGCCATGATGGACGAAATGATGAACAACACCAAGCCCCCCGAGCACCCGCTTGACCAGATATACTCCAACAACGTGTTAAGCCAAATGGGCAACACCATGGTGCAGGGCATTACCCGCAACAATTTAGAGGATTTTAAGACGTATTTAGAGCAGCACGAGGGCGAGCTGCAAGACTGCGTTTCAGACATTCAGTACCAGTACGCCACCACGCTGAATCTCTACCGCGAAACCGACGACGGCCTGCAGCAGGTAAACCCCAACGACATTATGGAGCGCATGGGCTACTCTGACACCATGACCCAAATGGCCAGCGCCACCCCCATGAACAACAACGTGTGGCAGCAGCTGCTCAACAACGACGCCCTGCTGGAAAAACAGTACGACGTGCTGGCCGGTCGTATGCCCCAAAACCCGCACGAAGTGGTGCTGGTGGTAGACGAAAACAACGAGATAAGCGACTACGCCCTCTACTCGCTGGGGCTAATGGACCCCGAGCAGGTAAACAAAATTCGCGACAGCGCCTTAAACGGCGAAGACTACACGGTAGAGCCCACCCACTACACCTACGACCAGCTGCTGGCGCTGCGCTTTCGGCTGCTGCCCAACACCGCCTACTTTGTGCGGCAGTCGGGCGAAGATAGCAACGTGTGGGTAGACAAATCAGCCGACAGCGATTTTGTAGAGCGCACGGTAAAGGAGCAGGGCATAGAAATTTCGGTTTGCGGCATTTTGCGCCCGGCAGAGGACGTAGCCACCGCCTCGGTAACCGGCGCGGTGGGCTACACCGGCGGGCTGATGACCGAACTGATAGGCCTTGTAAACGACAGCGAAATTGTAAAAGAGCAAAAAGCCCACCCGGACGTTGACCTCTTTACCGGCCTGCCTTTCCCGGAAGAGGGAGAGAAAGCCGAGCAGGTGGTGTTTGCCTCTATAGCGGACGTGCAGGCTTACATTGCCGGCCTGCCGACTGCCGAGCAGGCCGAACCCGCCGCCCGCTTGCAGCAAATGCAGCAAAGCGGCATGGAGGAAGCCGAAATTGTATCCGTCTTTCAAAGCTCGGTCAACAGCCGCATTACCACCGCCACCTACGACGGCAACTTGGCCCGCATGGGCGTTTCAGAAATCGACCGCCCCTCTGCCATTGCCATTTACCCCCGTGACTTTGAGTCGAAAGACGTGATTACCGACTTTATTGCCCGCTATAACGACGACGTAGAAGAGGCCGACCGCATACAGTACACCGACTACATTGGGCTGATGATGTCTTCCGTTACCACCATCATCAACGCCATCAGTTATATTTTAATCGCCTTTGTGGCGGTGTCGCTGGTGGTGTCGTCCATTATGATTGGCATCATCACCTACATTTCGGTGCTGGAGCGCACCCGCGAAATCGGCGTGCTGCGGGCCATTGGCGCCTCCAAGCGCGACATCTCGCGCGTGTTTAACGCCGAAACGCTCATCATCGGCTTTGTGGCCGGGGCGCTGGGCATAGGCATTACCCTGCTGCTCACCATTCCCATTAACCTCATAATTCAGCATTTAACCGACATTGCCGGCGCCGCCAAGCTGCCGGTGCTCGGCGGGGTGATTTTGGTGCTCATCAGTATGCTGCTCACCCTCATTGCCGGGGTGATTCCCTCTCGCATTGCCGCCAAAAAGGACCCCGTGGTGGCCCTGCGCAGCGAATAATCCCCAACCAAACCCAACAGCAAACCCCCTGCGGGCCCGCTTACCGGCGGGAACCGCAGGGGGTTTTTGATTGATTGATTGCAACCGGGCCGCCTCAGGCCTCGCCCTCCCACAGCACCGGGCGGCGGGCGGCCAGCGATTTGGGTACGTCCAGCAGCCGCTGGTTAGAGGAGCCGCGAAAGCGGAGGGAAATATCCCGTTTGTCCTGCTCAAAGCGGCCGTCTACCAGTACGTCCAGCAGCACCAGCAGCGAGTCGGTAACCTCGCACCGGGCATGGCAGCCGGGGGTGTGCAGCTGCTCAAAGGTAAAGCCGGTAAAGCACCAAATGGTTTTGCGGGGGTAGGCCGCCCGCACCCGCTGCACAAAGGGCAGCAGCGCCCGCTGGTTCTCGGGTTCAAAGGGTTCGCCGCCAAGCAGGGTTAGCCCGTCTATATAATGGGGCGCCAGCATTTGCAGCAGTTGGTTTTCGGTTTCGGCGGTAAAGGGCTGCCCGTAGGTAAAATCCCACGTCTCGGGCTGAAAACAGCCCTCGCAATGGTTGGTGCAGCCGGAGACAAAAAGCGTAACCCGCACCCCTACGCCGTCGGCAATATCGCAATTTTTAATTTGGCCGTAATACATCGTTTTTGAAACGCCTTTCTTACGTTGGAAGCAAAACCCGCCGCAAAAAAGCGGCGGGTTGCCGGTTTTGGTTGGTGGGGCGGGGAAGTCTTTTACAGGTGCAGTACCCGCTCTTTAATCTCCTGCGTGCGGCCCTGATTCCAGAACTGGGTGCCAATGTAGCCGCAGGTGCGCCGCGCCACGTTCATTTTGTCCTGGTTGGTGTTGCCGCACTGCGGGCAGCGCCAAACCAGCTTGCCTTCGTCGTCTTCTACAATTTCAATTTCGCCGTCAAAGCCGCACTCGTGGCAGTAGTCGCTCTTGGTGTTAAGCTCGGCATACATAATGTTGTCGTAAATAAACTTCATCACCTGCAACACGGCTTTTAAGTTGTGCTGCATGTTGGGCACCTCTACGTAACTGATGGCGCCGCCGGGCGACAGGGCCTGGAACTTGGACTCAAAGGCCAGCTTGGAGAAAGCGTCGATTTCTTCGGTTACATGAATGTGGTAGCTGTTGGTAATATATCCCTTGTCGTTAATGCCCTCTACAATGCCGAACCGGCGCTGTAAGCACTTGGCAAACTTGTAGGTGGTAGATTCCAGCGGCGTGCCGTAAAGGCTGAAGTCGATGTTGTGCTTCTCTTTCCAGCCCTTGCAGGCGTCGTTCATGTGCTGCATCACTTCCAGCGCAAAGGGGGTGGCAGAGGGGTCGGTGTGGGATTTGCCGGTCATATACTTTACGCACTCGTACAAGCCGGCATAGCCCAGCGAAATGGTAGAGTAGCCGCCGTAGAGCAGTTTGTCTATGGGTTCACCTTTTTTCAGCCGCGCCAGCGCGCCGTATTGCCACAAAATGGGGGCGGCGTCTGACAGGGTGCCTTTCAGCCGCTCGTGCCGGCACATCAGCGCCCGGTGGCAGAGCTCTAACCGTTCGTCAAAAATCTGCCAGAATTTTTCAATATTGCCGCCGGAGGAGAGCGCCACGTCTACCAGATTGATGGTCACTACACCCTGATTAAACCGGCCGTAATATTTGGGGTTGCCGTTTTCGTCTACGTAAGGGGTCAAAAAGCTGCGGCAGCCCATGCAGGTGTAGCAGCGGCCGGTGCCGGTTTTGTCTACTTTGAGCTCCAGCATCTTTTTCTCTGAGATATAGTCGGGCACCATGCGGCGGGCGGTGCACTTGGCCGCCAGCTCGGTCAGGTAATAGTAGGGCGAGTCTTCGTGAATGTTGTCTTCCTCCAGCACGTAAATGAGCTTGGGGAAGGCGGGGGTCACCCACACGCCCTCTTCGTTCTTGACGCCCTGATAGCGCTGTTCCAGCGTTTCTTCTATTATCATGGCCAAATCTTTTTTCTGCTGGGGGTCGGTCGCCTCGCCCAGATACATAAAGACGGTCACAAAGGGCGCCTGCCCGTTGGTGGTAAGCAGGGTCACCACCTGGTACTGAATGGTTTGCACGCCCCGCTTAATTTCTTCGCGCAGGCGTTTTTCTACCAGTTTAGAGACGGTCGCTTCGTCGGGCGACACGGCAAGGTCGCGCAGCTCTTCCGCTACCTCGCGGCGAATGCGCTGGCGGCTGATTTCTACAAAAGGCGCCAGGTGGGTGAGCGAAATGCTCTGCCCGCCGTATTGGTTAGAGGCCACCTGGGCAATAATTTGGGTGGCAATGTTGCAGGCGGTAGAAAAGCTGTGGGGCTTTTCTATCATGGTGCCGCTGATAACGGTGCCGTTTTGCAGCATATCCTCCAAATTGACCAAATCGCAGTTGTGCATGTGCTGGGCGTAGTAGTCGGTATCGTGAAAATGAATAATGCCTTCGTTGTGGGCGTCTACAATATCCTGCGGCAGCAAAATGCGGTTGGTAATGTCGCGCGAGACCTCGCCCGCCATATAGTCGCGCTGCACGCTGTTTACGGTAGGGTTTTTGTTGGAATTTTCCTGCTTGGCTTCTTCGTTGTTGCACTCAATCAGGCTTAAAATGCGGTCGTCGGTGGTGTTGGACTTGCGCACCAAACTGCGGGTGTAGCGGTAGGTGATGTAGCGCTTGGCCACCTCAAAGGCGCCGTGGGCCATAATCTGCTTTTCTACCAAGTCCTGAATCTCTTCTACCGAGAGCGAACGGTTGGTTTTTTGGCAGGCCAGTTCGACCGATTCGGCAATGCGGCGAATCTGCATGGGGGTCATGCGCTCGCTTTCGTCTACCACGTTGTTGGCCTTGGTAACGGCGGCGATGATTTTGGTAATGTCAAAGGTAACCTCGGAGCTGTTGCGCTTAATAACTAACATGCTGCTTACTTCCTTTCTGTACGGGGTACGTTCACAACATCTTGTGTTGCAGCAGGGAAAAATACCCTATATATCTTGTCGCATGGGCTATCATAGCACACCCGCGCACAAAAAGCAACTGTCTTTCTGCCAATTTTTTAAAATTTGTCAAATGTACCAAAAACGCGGCGCTTTTTTGTACAAAAAGCCCAAGAAATCCGGGCCAAAATACAAGATGTGGGCCGTCGCCTCTTGCCAAACCCAAGATATAGTCTTTGTTTGCTTCCTCTCCCCCGCCCCGCTCAAAACCCGCCCGGCAACCGGCTAATCAGGGGCAAAAAGCAACCCGGGGCAGGGTTTTCGGGGGTTGGAAAAAGTGGCTATTCCGGCGTTTCTTCGTCCAGCAGCAGCCGGTGCCACCGTCGCCGCTGCTCTTCACTTTTGGCAGCAAGCAGGGCCAAACAAGCTTGCAGCAAATCTTCCTCCCGTTCTTGCTGCCGCATCTCGCGGGGCGGTTTTTCTTCCTCCCCGGGGCCGGCGGGTTCGGCAGCCCCCGCCGCTGCCGCCGCGGCCTCTACCCGAAGCGGCAGCCGCCCGGCCGGCGCTTCGCGCTTTTGCCCGCCCGGCTGTTGCAGCTCTAACAAATAGTCGCGGGGCGAGGTGCCCATATACTTTTTAAATACCTTAGAAAAATAGAGCGGGTCGGCGTAGCCCGAGAGCAGCGCCACGTTTTTGGCGGCCGTAACCCCCTGCGCCATTAAAAACACGGCGTGCTTCATACGCAAATTAGTAAGGTATTCCGAAAACGCCATGCCCATTTCTTCTTTAAACAGGTGCGAGAGATATTTGGCGTTGTAGCCCAGCTGCCCGGCCAAAAAGGCGAGTGAAAAGGCGGAATTTGTAAAATGTTCCTCCGTGGTTTTGAGCATCTGGTTGAGCACGCGATGGCAGGGGTTGACCGAGTCGCGCAGCTTGGAAAAAGCGTACAGCAGCATACTTTCGCTCAGCAAATCAATGTTTTCGCCCCCCGCGCGGGTTAAGCTGTCTTTCCACAGCGGGGCCAGCTGCTCGAACCCCTCAAACACGCAGTTGCTTTGCGAAATGCCGAACCGGCGAAAAAGCTCCTCCGCCCGCTCGCCCGTAAAGGTAATATACATATATTGCAGCCCGCCGGCGTCGTTAATTTGAGAGGGCGCCCCCGCAAAGCTGAAAAACAGCGTGCCCGGCCGCAGCCGCCTCACCAAAAATTCGCCCCGGTACTCCCCCGCCCCCTGCGTGACCAAATACATGGTGTGCGAGCGGAGCAGCTGCATTTCGCCGGCGTGGGGCAACGTGGCCTCGTACACAAAATTGGCGAGTTGCAGCCGCCCGTCGGCAGAGTCCAAAATAAATTTGCACATACTTTGGCTGTTCATGGGTTTCTCACCTCGGCCTTATCATACCGCAATCGGGCATAAAGTGCAACCTTTTTCCATGTTTTACCATACTTTTTCCATTTTTTCGGCCGGGTTGTTCTGGTATAATGAGAGCGACAACCACAAGTGGAGGTGGGGCAATGGAACCCATTCGACTGGCCGTTTTTGGTCTGGACCGCGGCGAAGCCTATCTTAACAGCGCCTTAAAATGCAACGCCCGGCTGGTAGCGCTTTGCGACCGGGCGCCAAAGCGGCGGGCGGCGCTGCGGGAGAGGGTAGATAAATCCGTCGTTTTTTGCAGCAGCTATGACGAAATGATGGCCCAAAAGCCGGAGGCCGTGGTGCTGGCCAACTGCTACCCCAACCACGCCGCCTACGCCATAGACTGCCTACAGCGCGGGGTGCACGTGCTGTGCGAGTGCGCCTCTAACGCCACCATGGCAGAGGGGGTGGCGCTGGTGCGGGCGGCAGAGCAAAGCAGCGCCATTTTTATGCTGGCGGAAAATTACCCATACATGAAGTTTAATCAGGAAATCAAGCGCATTTGCGACGGCGGCACGCTGGGGCGCTTTCTCTTTGCGGAGGGGGAATACAATCACCCCTTTAACCCAAACGACGGCGTTTTTTACCCCCGCCACCGCCCGTATGAGAAGCACTGGCGCAACTTTTTGCCCCGCGCTTACTACATTACCCATTCGCTCGCCCCCTTAATGCACGCCACCGGCGCCCGCCCGGTGCAGGTTTCGGCCCTGCCGGTGTTTGTGCCCTTTTGTGAAGAAGACGCCAACGGCAGCTATGTGGGCGACCGCTCGGCCATTATAACCACACTGAACGACGACCGCTCGGTTTTTCGGGTGACCGGCTGCGCCGGGTACGGCGCGGAGGGCAACTCGTACCGCATATGCGGCGAAAAGGGGCAGGTAGAAAACCCCCGGGGCATGGGCGGGCAAATTATGCTGCGCTACAACCCATGGGAAGTACCGGAGGGATCGCAAGCGACCAGCTGCTATGAACCCGCCTGGCACGACCCGGACGCCGACCTGGCGGTGGCCGCCGGGCACGAGGGCAGCGACTTTTTTGTAACCCGCAACTTTTTGCGGGCGGTCAAAACCGGCGAGCAGCCGGATTTTGACGTCTACTTTGCCACCACCATGGCCTCCGTTGGCATTTTGGCCCACCGCAGCATTTTGCAGGGCGGCGTTCCCATTGCCCTGCCGGATTTTCACCGCGAAGAAGACCGCAAACAGTACGAGGCAGACCACCTAACCCCCTTTTGGGGCGAAGACGGCGCACCCCCTACCCTGCCCTGCTGCTCTAACCCACACTACCGCCCCTCCCCTGCGGGGCTGCGGCGCTACCGCGAAATGATTGGCCAATCGGATGCGGGAGAGGCGACAAAAACCAAATAAGTTTTTGGGCGCACCGGGCGGGTTGCTCGCCCGCCCCGGCCGACCCTGCAAAAAGAAAAAATAAAAACAAAAAGGAGGAATCCCCATGAAACACCAAGCAAAACGAACCATTTGCCTGCTGCTGGCGGCGGCGCTTTGCTGCGCCTTGCTGCCGCTTGGCGCACTGGCAGCGCCTGCCAATGCCTTTCGCTGGGGCGACGTAAACGGCGACGGCATAGTAGACGCCAAAGACGCGCTGGAAGTGCTACGCTACGCCGTACACAAACGCGACTTTACCGACCGACAAAAAGAGGCCGCCGACGTAGACGCAAACGGTGCGGTAAACGCGGTGGATGCGTTAGACATTTTAAAGTACGCGGTGAAAAAGCTCACGGTATTCCCCGCAGAAGAAAAAGCAGAGGCCGACCGGGCGGCAGCCGCCGCGGTTGACCGGGCCATAGAGGGGATTGGTGAAGTAACCTTGGAGAAAGAGAACGCCATTATAGACGCCCGCGCCGCCTACGAGCAGTTAACCGACGAGCAAAAAGCGCTGGTAACCAGGCTGGAGGTGCTACAGGCGGCCGAGCAAAAGCTGGAAGAGCTGAAAGCCCCGCCAACAGCCTTTGACGTAAAGGTAACCGAAACCGGCGCCAAGGGAGACGGCCACACCAACGACCGCGCCGCCATTCAGGCTGCCATAGACGCCGCTTACAACGCGGGGGGCGGCACCGTGCGGCTTAACGCCGGCAAAACCTTTGTCTCCGGCAATTTGCTGCTGCGCAGCAACGTAACCCTGCTGTTTGAAGAGGGCGCGGTGCTGCTGCAAAGCGGCAATCCCAACGACTTTGTAGACCCGCTGCACGATTTTGCGCCGCGCGAAATTCAGTTTACCAAAGATATTGACGACTCCATTTTGTGGAATTCCCCCGCCTTTTACAATTATCCCTTCCTGTACGGCGGCAAGGGTACCCAAAACGTGCGGGTAACCGGCAAGGGCACCATTTACATGAACGCCAGCAGCGACCCGCGCGGCGTCATTGCCATGCAGGCCATTGGGCTGTATGAAGTAGACGGCTTTGAACTCTCTGACTTTACCGTGCGGCGGTACTACGCCTACTGCACCAAGGTGGTCAGCTGTTCCAACGGGCTTTACCAAAACCTGACCATAGATATTGCCGACGGCCTGCTCGGCGGTACCGACGGCATTGCCATAGTCAATTCGCAAAACATTCGCGTAACCGGCTGTAACGTCAATTCCGGCGACGACGGCATTCACGTAACCTCTTCTTACAACGACCCGCGCGAGGGGCTGTGGTACAACAACCAGCGCCCCCTGCCCTCCCGGCATATTGAAATCGACCACAACCATGTGGATATGGCCTGGGACGAATGCAAAGCCTTCGCCTTTATTCCGTGGGGTTCGCAGGCGCCGAACCCGCGGCAGGTGGAGTACAGCGATATTTCCGTTCATGACAACTACTTTGAAACCATCGGCGCCTGGACCGGCAACTGGAACGCCGAAACCGGCGAGTTTGACTTTAACGGGTCTACCAACGCCATGAAGAACATTCGGTTTGAAAATAATGAAATCGGCAGCATTCAAAGCAACTGGTACACCCTGCAAGTAAGCGATTTTTACGGCTTTGACTCTATGCCCGCGCTCAAAAACGGCGATTTTGAAACAATCGGCGACCTCTACTGGGTCTCCCGCGCGGGGGGCAGCGCCGGCGCCGCCAACGACCCGGTGGGGCAATCGGGCGAATTTTACGGCTACATAGCGGAGTTAGACAAAGCGGACGCCGCGCTGTACGAGGGCGTAAAGCTCTTTGAAGGGCACACCTACCGGTTTAAGGCCAAAACGCAATCCTCCGGCGACCCGGTGCGGCTGTTTGTAAAAGACCAGATAACCGGGCAGCTGATTGCAAGCGAACCCTTTACCAATACCGCGTGGGGGGAGGCCGACTTTGCCTTTACCGTGCCCAAAACCGGCAACTACCACGTGGGGGTAGAGCGGGGCGACGCCACAAAAGGCTGGGCGCGTATAGACGACGTTTCGGTTGAAATAGAAGCCCAAAGCGACGAACCGGCAGAGGGCGTTTCCATGCTTGCGGGCATAACCCCCGAGGGCACAACCGACGGCGGCGGCTTCCGCAACCAGTACGGCACCATTTTTACCGCCAAAGTTGCGGGCAGCGTTACCCACGTGCGCATTTACACCACGGCCCAAGAATCCGGCACCCACGTGGTCAGCTTGTGGGAATACCAGAACCAGAAAAACCTGACCCCCGATTTTTACGAGTGGGAAATCGCCCCCGGCTACGAGGGCTGGCAGACATTTGCCCTGCCCGAGCCCGTACAGCTGCAAGCAGGCAAAACCTACGTGGTAGCGGTCTCGGCCGGGCAAGACGGCCTGTGCAGCCGCAGGCCGAATATGGCAGAGGACGTGGAAAACGAGTACCTTACCGTGCGCGCGGCCACCATGGGCTGCTGCTCGCTGGACGCAGTTTACGGCTTTTACAACATGCCCGCCGATGTGTACAACAACTGCTATTTCCGCGATATTGTGTTTGTGCCCAATGAGGCGGAGCAACCGACAGACGCCTTTGGCCGGGTCGGCCGCCCAATTGAAGACGTAGACCTGACCACCTACGGGCGCACCTATATGGCAGAGGGGGCGCTGCATTTTAACTGGACGATGTCTGGCTTCGGGTTTGAGGTAGACGGAACCGACGCCTACGCCAACTTTGCGGTAACCAAAAGCAACGACCGGAACGTTTACGTAAACGTATATGTAGACGACGACGTTGAACCCCGCAGCACCCTTTGCCTGACCGGCGACGGCGACTACACGCTGGCGCGGGGGCTGAGCGCCGGCAAGCACGTCATTCGGGTGCGCAAACGCTCCGAAGGGCAAATCGGCACGGTGGCCGTGCGCTCTCTCGCTACCTCCGGCGCAATTACCGATACCCCGCCCGCCAAAGCCGACCGGCAAATCGAGGTGGTGGGCGACTCTATTACCGCCGGATTCGGCAATTTGGTCACAAACGGCGGTTCGGGCGCCCATACCTCTTACGAGCAAGACGGCACCCGCACCTTTGCCACCATGGCGGGCGAGCTGCTGGGAGCGGAGGTAACCACCATTTGCGCCAGCGGCATTGGCTGCCGCTACATTGGCAACGGCCCGAACTGCGTCATGCAGGACCTTTACCCCTATATAGACGGCCTGAATTTTAACAAAACCACCGCCTATGACTTTGCGGCCAACCCGGCCGACGTGGTGGTGATTGCCCTTGGCACCAACGACGTGGGCTGGCCCTCTGACGACGAGCTGGTAGCCGCCGCCGAAGAGATGATTCGCATGGTGCGGGAGCACAACCCGTCGGCCGCCATTATTTGGTGCTACGGCAGCATGGTTAACTACCGCAGCAACCTGCTGGAACAGGCGGTAGAAAACTGTAAGGCCAAAGGCGACGAAAATGTGTATTACCTCGCCCTGCCGCAGGCAAACCCGGCGGCAGAGGGCAGAGGCGTGGGCGACCACCCCACCCTTGCCTCTCACCTAAAAGCCGGTCAAGCGCTGGCGGATAGGATTGCCTCCATAACCGGGTGGCAACCGATGACCGATAAAATTGCCGACAGCGAGTATTTTGCCAAAACCGCCCTGTTTGTGGGGGACTCGATTAGTTTTGGCGCGAACGATACCCCCTTTCACTACGGCTGGGCCAGCCGCCTGGCAGACAACATGGGACTGATTGCCACCAACCAGTCGCAGGGCGGCTGGGCGCTCAGCACCGTGCGGGGCGACCACGCCCAAATCGTCAACCAGTTTGAGGCGGTAAAAGGGCAGACCTTTGACTACGTGATTATGCAGGGCGGCGTAAACGACGCCGGTTCCAATGCGCCGGTGGGCAATATAAGCGAGGGGCTTGCGGCAGGTTCGTTTGATACCGCCACCTTTGCCGGTGCGCTGGAAAACATCTTTTGCACCGCCAGGGCAACCTTCCCCACCGCCGCGCTGGGGTACATTCTCAATTACGCCATTCCGCTTGACCTCTCTACCGATATGGCCCTTTACCGCGAAACCGCTCTGGCCATTTGCAACAAATGGGGCATCCCCTGCCTGGATTTGCAGGGGAGCGACGGCGCGGTAAGCGCGCTGATTCGGCCGGATTTGATGGGGGAAGCCTATAACATGGACGACGAAGTGCACTTAAACCACAACGGCTACGACGTGCTGACCCCCTGCATCAAAGATTGGTTCAAAACGCTGAAGCCCCCGCGCAGGAACCCCAGCCGCAAGCCGGTG
>CANQGN010000010.1 GCA_947623215.1 uncultured Clostridia bacterium | reverse complement strand
CGGCCCCTCGCGCTATGTTTCCACCGCCGCCCCCTGCCGGGCGGGGGGCAACCGCTACGGCGACGTGAGCGGCGATGACGCCGTAAACAGCGCAGACACCCTGCAGGTGCTGCGCTACGCCGTGGGGCGGCAGCTGCTGGCCAACGCCGAGCTCAACCTGGGCGACGTAAACGCCGACGGCGCCTTAAACGCCGCCGACGCGCTGGAGGTGCTGCGCTACGCCGTGCACAAGCAGCAAACCTTTGCCAAAATCACCGCCGAGCGGCGGCTGCCCGCGGCGGTAGAGGTGGGGCTCAACACCCCCCACTACGTGCACACCGCCTACCCCACCGACCAGGCGGTGATTGCCGAAACCGACGTGATTTACTGGGGGGCGCAGGGCGATGGCGTAACGGACGATACCGTGGCCTTTCAAAAAGCCATTGACTACGCCGGCAGCATTGGCGGCGGCACGGTGTTTGTGCCCGCCGGGCGCTACGCGCTGCGCGGCTGCCTGCGGCTGCCAAACGGCGTAACCCTGCAAGGCGACGCCCCGGCGCCCGACCCCGCAAAGCCGGTAGAGGGCACCCTGCTGCTGGCCTACCCCGGCCGGGGGCAGGCGGACGGCACCCCCTTCCTTTCTATGGATTCCGCCACGGCGCTGGCGCATCTTTCTATCTGGTACCCGGAGCAGCAAATGAGCGACCCCACCCCCTACCCCTGGACCATTCGGCAAATCGGCCTGTACGGCATTGCCCTCACCAACGTGCGGCTGGTCAACAGCTACCGGGGGGTGCTTATGGGCCCGGGCTCGAACGCCCTGCAAAATATAGAAGGGCTGGTGGGCACCGCGCTCTCGCAGGGCCTGCTGCTCGACTATAACGTAGACATTTGCCGGGTGCAGGCGGTCACCTTTACCCCCGAGTGCTGGGTCAGCAGCGGCCTTGGAGATAATGCGGGGGCAGAAACCATGCGCCGGTTTGTTTACCAAAACGGCGTGGCCTTTCAGTTTGAATCGGTCGACTGGACGTATATTACCGACATCGCGGCAGAGGGCTACGCCGTAGCCCTGCGCAACGCCGCCCCCTCGCTGCGAGAAGCCTCCGGCGCCCCCAACGGCCACGTGTTTGGCTTGCAGGTGAAAAACTGCGCCGTGGGGTACGAGGCACAGTCGGTCAACGCCATTGGCATGATGATAACCGAGGGCAGCATAGAGGCCGAACAACCGGTGGTAACGGAGGCCACCTTTACCACCAGCCTGTCGCTTAACCACTTAACCCTTACCGCCACGGGGCCAAACGCCGCCGTAACCCAGCGGGGCAGCGGCGTGGTAACGCTGGAAAACTGTACCCTTTCCGCTCGCGCTACCGGCATGGCGGTGTTTGGCGGGCGGGCCTCGCTTACCGCCGTGCGCTTTACCGGCTGCCCCACCCACCTGCTGGCGGGCGAGCAGGCGGGGGCCGTAACCCTGACCAACTGCGCAACCCGCGCCACGCTGGCGGTAAGCGGTAAAACCGCCGCCGTTTCGGCCGTGTGGGATTCGGCTTTAACCATAGCCGACTACCCGGTAGCGGAGTACGACTACGCCGCCCACGCCGCCATTCGCCCGGCGGGCGACGCCTTTGTAAACGCCGCCGCCGCCCCGTATAGCGCGGCGGGCGACTGCTCGGCCGACTGCGGCCGGGCCTTGCAGCAGGCGCTGAACGACGTAGCCGCTGCAGGCGGCGGGGTGGTGTATCTGCCGAGCGGCCGCTACCGGCTGAATACCCCCCTTACCCTGCCCACGGGGGTAGAGCTGCGGGGCTCCGCCACCTTCCCCCAGCATTCAAACGCGCTTTCTACCACCTTTTACACCGCCTACGGCGAGGAGCTGCCGGTTACCGCCCCCGCCCTGTTTACCCTTGCGCCCGCCGCCGGGGTGAGCGGCTTTAAGGTGTACTACGACCGCCAGCAGGGGGGAGAAGGCACCTGCCGCACCTACCCCTTTACCCTGCGGGCGACCGGCATGAACGACTACCTGTGCAACGTAAACATGATGAACGCCTACGCCATGGCCGACTTTGCCACCTACCGGTGCGACGGCCACCGGGTAGACGGCGCCACCGGCTACCCCCTAAGCCAGGGCATTGTGGCGGGGGGCGGCAGCCGGTCGGGGGTAATACGCGACTGCCAGTTTAACATTCACTATTTCTCTGACAATCCCGTTTACCGCACGCTGGATTTTGACGCCGACGCCGCCCGCGCCTACGCCACCGACCACAGCGAGGCCTTTGTGGTGGGCAACACCACCCACGAAATTTGCTTTCACAACTTTGTGCTGGGGGTACACTCCGGCATGGCGGTAGAAGACGGGGCAGACGTGTTTGTGCTCGCCCATGGAACGGACGGCGGCGACCGCTCGCTGGTGGTGCGGGGCAAACCCTCCGGCCGGGTGTGCTTTGTCAACACCCAGCTGGTGGTCATTGGCCCCGGCAAAACCATGAGCTATCTGCTGGTGGAAGAGTCCTTTAAAGGCGATTTACACATGACCCAAACCAACACCTGGGGGCAGCCCACCGCCCGCTCGTTTGATATTAAAGGCGGCCGGCTGCACTACTCGCAGGGCACCAACTTGCGCAGCGGCGACTACGGCTTTGCCCTTACCGGCTCGGCCAGCATGTACGTAGACACGGTAAACAACCTGCGCACCGACTCGATTTACGACCTGTTTGCCGATACCGCCGGCGAGGCGGTGACCTACGGCAACCTGTACGCCGCGCCGGGCAAGCTGTGCGACCTGGCAAACTGCTACCACGGCCGCGAGTTCGGCCGGTAGGCCGCCGTTTACAAAAAACCGCTCAATCCTTATAAAAAGCCGCTCGTTTGCCAAACGGGCGGCTTTTTGCATTGACAAGCGCCGGGCGGGTATGCTACAATAAAGTGGATTATAACAGAAAGGTTCTGGAACCCATGATTCTTGTTTCTCCCTCGCTGCTGGCGGCGGATTTTGCCCACCTGGGGGCGGCCTGCGACGCCATGCAGGCGGCCGGCGCCGACTGGATGCACTTTGACGTAATGGACGGCCTGTTTGTGCCCAATTTGTCTTTTGGGCTGCCGGTGCTCTCGTCCCTTTCGGCCTACTCTACCCTGCCTATGGACGTGCACCTGATGATTCAGGAACCCCACCGCTACATCGAGCAGTTTGCCAAAGAGGGCGCCCACTGCATTACCGTGCACGTAGAGGCAGAGTCTGACCTGCCGGGCACCCTAAAGGCCATTCGCGCCCTCGGCGTGCTGCCGGCGGTGTGCATCAAACCCGGCACCCCGGCAGAGGCGGCCTTCCCCTATTTAGAGCTGGTAGATATGGTGCTGGTGATGTCGGTAGAACCCGGCTTTGGCGGGCAAAAATTCATGCCCGTGGCGATTGATAAAATCGCCGCCCTGCGGCAGGAGTGCGACCGCCGGGGGCTGCATGATATGCACATAGAGGTAGACGGCGGCATTACCGCCGAGACCGCCCCGCTGGTGGTGGCGGCCGGTGCGGACGTACTGGTGGCCGGCAGCGCGCTCTTTCGCGCAGATGACCCGGCGGCCATGATGGCGCAGTTTAAGGCGCTGGCGTAAGATAAACGGCGCTTAAACTTAAAAAATAACTGTTCGGGAGGAATGTTGTATGACCAAACGAATGCTTTCCCTGCTGCTGACCCTACTGCTGGCGCTGGCGGCGCCGGTGGTCTGCCCCGCCGCCGAGGGCGATTTTTCCATGCCCTCGTTTTTTGGCAACCACATGCTGTTCCAGCAAAACGAACCGGTGCAGGTGTGGGGCAAGGCCCCGGCCGGCGCCAAGGTAACCGCCGAGCTTACAAAACAGGGGGGCGCGGCCCAGTCTGCCGAGGCGACCGCCGGTGACGACGGCAACTGGTCGCTCACCCTGCCCGCCCAGGCGGGCGGCTACACCGCCTACACCCTGACCGTGCGCTGCGGCAGCCAAACCGTCACGTTGCAAGACGTGGTCTTTGGCGAGCTGTGGCTGGCGGCCGGGCAGTCGAACATGGAGTTTGTGCTCGACTGGGCCGCAGGCGGCAAAGAGGCGGAGCAAAACACCAACGACCCTTATTTGCGGATGCTGCTCATGCCCATAGACCCCCTTGGCACCGCCTCTGCCCACCCCGGCCGCCCGAACGACGACGTAACCGGCTGCCGCTGGGGCAAGGGCGACGTGCCGGTTGACCTTTCGGCCGTCTCGGCCCTCGCTTACTACGCCGCCATGGAGCTGCGCCAGGCGCTGAACGTACCGGTGGGGGTTATCAGTGCGGCCGTTGGCTCTACCCCCATTCAAACCTGGCTTTCGCGCGAGAGTATAGACGGCAATCGCACGCTCAAAAACACCTTAACCGCCGCCGGGCTCTACCGCTCGCTGGCACAGTTTAACAGCGACGTGCAGAATTTTCAGCAAATGACCGCCCTTTACAACACCAAAATCGCCCCCCTCTCCGGGCTTGCCATAAAGGGCGTATTTTGGTGCCAGGGCGAGAGCAACCGCGACGGCCGCCCCAACGACGACGGCTTTTACGGCCGGGCGCTGGAGGCGCTTTCGCAAACCTTCAGCGAAACCTTTGGCCACCCCAAGGGCGATTTGCCCCTGCTGGTGCTGCACATTGCCGCCCACCCCTACGGCAGCGACAACCTGAGCGTGCCCAAGTGGATAGAAGAAGTAGCGGCCTGCGAAGCGCTGCTGGACAATGTGCAAAGCGTGCCGCTGTACGACGTAGAGTTAGACTACACCGACCCGCCGGAGGGCAGCCTGGCCTTTTTGCTGCACCCCCACAACAAAGCGGTGCCGGGCAGCCGGTTGGGCCTTGCCGCCGTGCACAATGTGTACGGCGTGGGCAGCCCCTACCTTTCGCCGGTGGTCAAAAGCGCCCGGCAAGAAGAGGGCGCCCTGCTGGTGCGGTTTGACGACGTAGGCGCGGGGCTCAGCACCTTAAAGGGTAACGCCGTGCACGGCTTTACCATAGCGGGGGAGGACGGCGTACAACTGCCGGCCAAGGCCAAAATCATCTCGAAAAACACCGTAAAGGTGTGGAACAACAGCCTGGACGAACCGGTGAGCTTTACCTACGCCTTCCAGTCTTACTCGAACGGGGCGAACCTTTGCTCGCGTGACGGCCTGCCGGCCATGCCCTACCGTAGCAGCAGCGAGCTGACCGACTACTTTGCCACCAACGACTGGATGCACTGCGACGAAACGGAGGTTTGGGTCGACACCGGCGCCGTGGGCGCTTACCAAACCGCCTGGCAGGCGGCGGGCGAGGGGTCTCTTACCTTGTCGACCGACTGCTACGAGGGCACCGGCGCTCTCAGCCTTGCCCACACCGGCGTTACCGCCGCAGCCGAGGCGCGCTTTCAGTTCTCGCAGCTGCCGCTCAAGCTCTCGCGCTACCCCTACCTTTCCCTCATGCTCAAAAACCCCGACGCCCAGCCCAAAACCATTCGCCTGCTGGTGGGGGTAGACGGCAAAGCCACCTTAACCGCCGCCCCGGTAGACGAAACCGGCAAGCCGGTTGGCGAAACGGTTACCCTGCCGGCCAACGCCCCCTATACCCGCTTCACCTTTTTGGTGACCGAGCTCGCCGGCGGGGCGGGCGCCGCCCCCGGCGCGGACGTGTTGAACACCCTGCGCGTGCAGGTAGAGGGCGCCGCCCCCGGCACCCTGCTGATAGACGACTTAACGGTGGGCGCCCAGCCGCCCCGCGCCATTTTGGCGGTAGACGAAGCGGAATGGGGCGACGTAGACGGAAACGGCGCCATTAACGCCGCCGACGCCCTGCTGGTGCTGCGGGCGGCCGTAGGCAAGCTGACCCCCAGCGACGCCCAGCGCTTTGCCGGCGACGTAGACTTAAACGACGCCATCAACGCCGCCGACGCCCTCGCCATTTTGCGCTACGCGGTGCACCGGGTAACCGCCTTCCCCGTGTAACCGGCGAAACAAAACGCGAATCAACCAACCCCCGACCCCCGGCTATTTGCCGCAGGTCGGGGGTTTTGCTTTTTCTTTTCCCCTTTTCCCTTGCCGCCACGCCCAAATAAAACCGGCGGGGAAGTTCCCCGTTTTCTAACCAAAAGCAAAACCCCCGCCGAATTTTTGGAAGAATCCGGCAGGGGTTTGCTTAATCAACGAGGGGTGGAACAGGGTTTGGTTGTCCGGTAAACCCGGGTGCAAACCTACTTATAACGCATTGATCTTCTCTGCGATTTCGTCGGCGTCTACGCCGTGCACGGCGCAGGCGTCCGCCAGGCTTTCGCCCCGCGCAGAGGGGCAGCCGAGGCAGTGCATACCCATTTCCAGCAGCACTTCGGCCGCTTCGGGCTTGGCCTCCAAAATGTCTCCAATAATGGTTTCTTTGGTAATGTCCATAGCAAACGTCCTTTCTGTTTTACCGTTTTTTTGATTTATTCTGCCTGCACGGGCGCCGGAGTCTGCTCCATGGCGGCGCGGAAGGCGTCGGCGTCCATTTTTTCATGCTCAAAGAGGAACTTCGCAATCTCGTGCAGCTTTTTCATGTGGTCGGTCAAAATTTGCTGCGCGTGGTTGTAGCCTTCCTCTACCAGCGCTTTAATTTCGGCGTCAATGGCGGCGGCTACTTCGTCAGAGTAAGTGGGGGTAGAGTTAAAGTCGCGCCCCAAAAAGACCTCTTCGTGGTGGTTGCCGTAAAGCACCGGGCCCAGCTTTTCGCTCATGCCGTATTTCATGACCATTTTTTGGGCAATTTCGGTCGCCCGCTGAATGTCGTTGGAGGCGCCGGTGCAAATGTCGTTTTGGGTCAGCGCCTCGGCCACGCGGCCGCCCAGCAGCGAGCAGATTTGCTCTTTTAACTGGGTGCGCGACACATGCGACTGGTCGTCTGCCGGGCGGTACATGGTGTAGCCCGCCGCCATGCCGCGGGGAATAATGGAGATTTGGTGCACTTCGTCCTGCGTGGGCAGGTAGTACGAGACAATGGCGTGCCCCGCCTCGTGGTAGCTGGTAAGCAGCTTGTCTTTTTCGCTGATGACCCGGGACTTTTTCTCTACGCCCATCATCACCCGCACGGTGGCTTCTTCAATGTCGCTTTCCACAATGGCGCGGGCCTTCTTGCGGGCGGCCATTAAGGCAGCTTCGTTGAGCAAATTCTCCAAATCCGCGCCGGTAAAACCGGCGGTGGTGCGGGCAATCACCGAAAGGTCAACGTCCGGCCCCAGCGGCTTGCCGCGGGCGTGCACCCGCAAAATGGCCTCGCGGCCCTTCACGTCCGGGTAACCCACCACAATTTGGCGGTCAAACCGGCCGGGGCGCAGCAGGGCGGGGTCCAGCACGTCTGACCGGTTGGTGGCGGCCATTACAATAACCCCCTCGTTGGGGCCAAAGCCGTCCATCTCTACCAGCAGCTGGTTCAGGGTTTGCTCGCGTTCGTCGTGCCCGCCGCCAAGGCCGGTGCCGCGCTGGCGGCCGACGGCGTCGATTTCGTCTATAAACACAATGGCGGGGGCGCTTTTTTTGGCTTCGTTAAAGAGGTCGCGCACGCGCGAGGCCCCCATGCCCACAAACATTTCTACAAAGTCCGAACCCGAAATGGTAAAGAAGGGCACCCCGGCCTCGCCCGCAACGGCGCGGGCCAGCAGCGTTTTACCGGTACCGGGCGGGCCCACCAGCAGCACGCCTTTGGGAATGCGGGCGCCCATGTCGTTAAAGCGGGCGGGCGACTTTAAAAATTCCACAATTTCGGCCAGCTCTTCTTTTTCTTCGTCGGCGCCGGCCACGTCGGCAAAGGTGGTTTTCTTTTTACTGTCTACCTTTTTATAACGCGCCTTGCCGAAGCTCATGGCCTTGTCGCCGCCTATGCCGGCGCTCATGCGGCGCATCATAAAGAACCAGAAGAAAAAGAGCGCGGCAATGAGCAGCAGCGTGGGCAGCATACTGACAAGCCAGGAGGTTTTGTTGACCGTGTAGTTGTACGAAATGGCCTCCCCGGTGGTTTCGGCGTCGGTATACTGCGCTTTCAGCAAATCGCCCACGTCGTTATAAAACACCGTAACGTCCGGCACCTCGTACACTTGCAGCTGAGTCGGGGGGGTGCCCGCCTCGTGATACTCCAAATGGCCGGAGGTGAGATTTAAGGTAAAACTGTCTATCTCGCCGTCGTAAAATTTTTCTACAATAGACGAATACTCCGGCGCCTGCGTTTGCTGAAACTGCCCCATGGCGGCCACGGCCGCCAAAATAACCAGCAGCGGTATGCCCACAAAGAGCAACACGTTGCGTACATTTTTATTCATGCAATCCCTCCGTAGCAGCGGTTAACCGTTATAGATTTCCCGTTTTAGTACGCCGATAAACGGCAAGTTGCGGTATTGTTCGTTATAATCCAGCCCGTAGCCGACAATGAATTCGTCCGGCACCTCGGCGCCGGCGTAAGCCGCGTGCACCGGCACCTGGCGGCGGGCGGGTTTGTCAAACAACGTGCAAATGCGCACGCTGGCCGGGTGGCGGGCCTCTAACAATTGAATGATATAGGATAGGGTCATGCCGGAATCGAGAATATCTTCTACAATAATAAGGTGGCGACCCTCTATTTTACGGTCCAAATCTTTTTCCAGCTTCACCACGCCAGAGGTCTCTGCCTTGGAGCCGTAGCTGGAGACGGCCATAAAGTCAATTTCGCAGGGAATGGTGACCGCCCGCATTAAATCGGCCATAAAGACCACCGAACCCTTTAAAATGCTCACCAAAATGGGCGTTTTACCGGCGTAGTCTTCGCTGATGCGCCGCCCCAGCCCCTGCACGATTTCTTGCAGCTGTTCGGCGGAATAGTAAACGGTTTCCAAATCTTTCAGCATGGCGGTTCCTCCTTGTGTTCCGTCGCGGGCAGCCACCGGGGGGTGAGCGTGCGCCGGGTGTGTTCGCTTACCGCGCAGCGGGCGTCGCAGCCCACGCCCTCTACCCACAAAAGGCCGGTTTCATCGCACAGCACCAGCCGCTGCGCCCGCTCGGCGGCCGTTAAGCCCATTTCGCTAAAGAGTTTTTTGAGCGATTTGGTGCACCGGCGGGCGGGCAGGGTAATGGCGTCGCCGCTTTGGCGGTGGCGCAGGTGCAAATGCTGTCCTATTGTATCACAGTCGAGGGCGTTAGTTGTTAACAAATTGCAAACTCTCCCGCCCGGGGTGAGCTCAAACACCCCGCCGCGTACCGGCACCCGCTCGCCCGGCGCAACCGGCAGGCAAAGAGACTCTGGCGGCGTGGGCGGTGGCGCGAGAGAAAGCCGCCCCCGCAGCACGGCCGCCGTACAGCCGCCGGGCAGCGAGCACCGCCCGCCGGTTTGCAGCAGCGCCTCTACCCGGTCTACCGCCGCGGCCTCCGGCGTTTGGCCAAGGGCGCCAGCCAGCGCCTGGCGGAGGGCGTAGGCCCGGGGGGCGGGGTGGGCCGCAAGCAACACGGCCACCGAGTAGCCGCCGGGCAGCGCGGCGTTTTGCAGCAGTGTTTCCCCCGCGCTTTGCAAATAGTGAAGGTCGCGCCGGGCGGACTCTGTAAGCCGCTCGACCGCCTGCAAAAAAGCGGGGTTATGCCGGGTAAACTGCGGCAGCAGGCGGCGGCGCAGGGCGTTGCGCAAATAGCGCTCGTCCCCATTGGTAGAATCCTCCGCAAAGGGAATGCCCTGCCGCTCGCAGCAGGCGAGAATTTCATCTCTCGGTTCGCCCAGCAGCGGGCGAATAATGCGGCCGCGCACCGGCGCAATGCCGCACAGCCCCGTAAGGCCGCTGCCCCGCAGCAGGTGCATGAGCACCGTTTCGGCATTGTCGTTGGCGTTGTGGGCGGTGGCAATCAAGCCCTGCGGTTCCGCCTCTTCTAAAAAGGCGTAGCGCACCCGGCGGCCGGCGGCCTCTACCCCTTCGCCCGGTTGGCAAAGGGCGGGCAAATCCACCCGGCGAACGGTAAGGGGCACCCCCAGCTGCTCGCAGCGGCGGCGCACCAGCGCTTCGTCGCGGTCGGCCTCCGCCCCCCGCAGGCCGTGGTTCAGGTGGGCGGCGTAGAGCGAAAGCGACAGCTCCTGCCGCAGCGCAAAGAGCAGCCAAAGCAGGGTCATAGAATCCGCCCCGCCCGAAAGCGCCACCGTAACCCGGTCGCCCGGGCGCAGCATGGCGGTTTTTTGAAGCGTTTGTCTAAAACGGGTAAGCAGCGGGTCCTCCGCCCTTGCGGGATTATTCATCTAACGTATCTTCCTGCGCTACAAATTTGGCAAAGCGGCCGTCCCACCGCAGGCGGGCGTTTTCGGTGGCGCCGTGGCGGTTTTTGGCCACAATGCACTTGGCCTCGCCCGGGTCGGCCTCGGTATTTTGCTCGGTCAGCTCGTAATAATGCGGCCGGTGGAGCAGCAGCACCACGTCGGCGTCTTGCTCAATGGAGCCCGACTCGCGCAAATCGGACAGCTGCGGCAGGTGAGAAGTGCCCCGCGCCTGCCCCGCGCGCGAGAGCTGGGAGCAGACCACCACCGGAATGTTGAGCTCTTTGGCCATAATTTTGAGCTCCCGGGTCATTTCAGACACCTGCTGCACCCGGTTTTCGGCCCGGCCGGTGGGTTGCAGCAGCTGCAAATAATCAATAAAAACCAAATCCGGCCGCATACGGCGCAGCTTGCCCTTGATTTTTTGCACCGTAATGGCCGAGGTTTCGTCTACGTACAGCTCCGCCGGGTAAAGGGCGGAGGTAGCGGTGGTCACCCGGTCCCACTCCTCACTGGTAAGGCCGCCCTGCCGCAGGCGGGAAATATCAATTGCCGCGTCAAAGGCCAGCAGCCGCTGGGCCAGCTGGTCGCGCGACATTTCCAGCGAGAAAAAGGCCACCTTGCGGTGTAAATTCACGCAAATATGGCGGGCCATGTTTAAAATGAGGCTGGTTTTGCCCACGCCCGGCCGGGCGCCGATGATAATAAGGTCAGAGCGGTGCAGCCCGCCGATAATGGCGTCCAGCGTGGAAAGCCCGGTGGGAATGCCCTGCAATTCCTTGCGCTGCACGGGGTCGTCCATTTTGCTTAAGCGTTCCAGCGTTTCGTTGGTTAAAATCTCGTTTAACCGCACAAGGCCGGTGGTGTCGCGCCGCTGGCGAATGTTGTAAATGCGCTGCTCGGCGGCGTCGATTTGCAAATCGGCCGAATCTACCGACTCCTGCGCCGCCCGCACCGTTTCGCGCCCGGCCTCAATGAGCGAGCGAATATAGAATTTTTCCAGCACCGCCTCGGCATAGGCGCCCACGTTTTGCACCGAGGGCACCAGCTGGGCCAGCTGGGTTAAGTACTCTTTGCCGCCCGCCTGCTCGTAAACGCCCTCGCCCCGCAGCTGCTCTAAAATGGTTACAAAGTCCAGCGGCTTGCCCAGCGCGTCCATGGCCGCCATGGCGCCGAAAATGGCCTTATGCTGCGGCAGATAAAAATGCTCCGGCCGCAGGTCGGCCACCGCCTCGTCGCGCATACAGGCGGGGTCCAGCAAAACGGCGCCCAGCACCGACTGCTCGTTCTCTAAGCTGTAGGGCATAGAAGCCCCTTCAAAATTGTCGTTCCACTCTGCCATGCGCCCGCCTCCCCGCCGCCTGCGGCGGCCTTTTTTGGGTTTTCTTAAATGGTCATTTTATTGTATCATAAAGCGGCCGCCGCTGTCAATGTGAAAAGGGCAAATTTTCAAAAATCGCGGGCGGCAGCGGGGGAGCAGACCAAAAACCCGGCGGAGGAAGCGCCCCCCGCCGGGTTTTTGCTGAGACGTGGTTTTGATAATTGGAAAGCCGGAAAACGGTAAGCGCGGGGCGGCCCGCCGCAACCGGCGGCGTTTTGCCCGCACCGACGGGGAGCGAATTTCTTCTCGTTCGTGCAGAAAAAAGCGACTGTCCGAGAAGTTGACCTGCCCCGCGCAGGGCTCGGATTTCAATCTTTCTCCGTGCCCGCAAGGAAAAAGTTGCCATTCGAGAAATTGTCCTTCGCCGCGCACGAACCGCCCGCCGTTGCACCAACTTACCGAGCGCTTCATCAAAAACACTCCGTGCGGCGAAGGAGGGCGTAAGAGCAGGCGGAAAGTAAAGCGCCCAGCGCCAAAAAGAGCAGCACGGGGGTGAGCGGGTGCACGCCCCCGCCGGGGGGCAGCCCCAAAACGGTAAGCGCCGCGCGGGCGGCGGCGCGGGGGACTACCAGGCGCAAAAAAGTAACAAATACAACCAACAGGGCGAGCGCCCCCACGCCCAGCGCCAAAAAGGTGGTTTTGCCCACCCGGCCGCGCACCACCACCGCCAGGTAGCAAAGCGAGCAGACGAACCAGTAGGCCGCCGCCAGCCACAGCCCATTTACCAGCGCCCCGCGCTGGCCGTAAAGCAGGCCAAACACGGTAACAAAGGTAGGCATAAGCCGGTGCAGCAGCTGGGTGAGGGCGGTATCCACCGCCGCCATAAAGCAGGCCAGCAGGCCAAACTGGCACACGCTGGCGGCAAAAATGCACCGCCGGGTGCATCCCTGCTGCAACAGGGCGCGAAAGTCCTCTTGAAAGGTGAGCACTCCCACCACGCCGACGAACGCGGCCGAGGCGGCCTCCATGCCGTTGTAAGTGGCCGCCACCCGCCCGGTAAAGAGGGCGACGAGCAGGCACACCAGCCCAAAGGCGGCGTACTGAATGAGGTAAAATATGCCGACGGCGCGGCGCTTCACCGCGCAAACGTACCAAAGAGCGGGTTTTAATGGATTCATGCTACACCCTCGCTTTCTTCTTCCGTTAGTTTAATAAACAGCTCTTGCAGCGGCAGGGGGTCTGCCTGCACCCGGCTGCCGACCGGGAGCGCCGGTTTTTCACCCAAATAATACACCGTTTGCAGCCCGCCGAGCGACTGCCGCCCCAGCAGCCGCCCCCCGGCGCAGCAGGCCTCTACCTCTGCCGCCGGGCCGGTTAGCCGGTAGGCCTGCCGCCGCAGGGTTTCTACCTCTTCTTGCAGCAGCAGGGCGCCGCGGTGGAGCAGCACCACCTCTTCCATTAGCCCCGCCGCTTCTTCGATTAAATGACTGGCGAGAATGTAGGTGCGCTCTTTTTGCTGAAACGCCTCTAACAGCAGGCGGTAAAAAAGGTCGCGGTGGGCGGCGTCTAAGCCCAGCACCGGTTCGTCGAACACCACGTAGGGCAAATCGAGCGACAAGGCGACGATGAGCTTAAAAAATGACTGGTAGCCTTTAGAAAGGGCGCTGAACCGGCGGGTTTCGTTTAACCCCACTTGCTTTGCCAGGGCGTGGGCGCGGGGTAGGTCAAAGGTGGGGTAAAAGCGGGCGGTCCAGCGAAACTGGTCTTGAATTTTTAAATCTTTGTCGTAAAAATCCGCCTCGCTCATGCAAAAAATGCGTTCCCGCGCCCCGCCGTTTTCCGTTGCCGGTTGGCCGTCTATAAAAACCGCGCCCTCGTCTGGGAAGAGGCGATTGGCCAGCAGGCCGATGAGGGTAGATTTGCCCGCGCCGTTGCGCCCCAGCAGGCCGTAAATTTTGCCAAAATCAAAGGTAACAGACAGGTTTTGCAGCGCGGCGTGCGACCCGTAGCGCTTGGTAACGCCCCGCACCTCTATGCCTCTCATTGCTCAAAACTCCTTTCTACCAGTTCCAAAACGGTTTCTTTGGGGAGGTGCAGCTTGTGCGCCTCTTGTGCCAGCGGCGAGACGAACTGGGCAAAAAAGGCCGCCCGGCGCTTTTCGCAAATGCGCGACAGCGCCCCGGCGCACACAAACATGCCCAGCCCCCGCTTTTTGTAAAGCAGGCCTTCCTCTACCAGCAGGTTCACGCCCTTGAGCACGGTGTGGGGGTTGAGTTTGAGCAGGGCGGAAATCTCGTTGGTAGAGGGCACCTGCGCCTCCTCTGCTAACGCGCCGGTAAAAATGGCGTCTTCTATTTGCTCGGCAATTTGCAAAAACAGCGGTTTTTCCGCATTGGGATCCACCTTCAACCCGGCCCCTCCTTGCGCGCTTGCTATGTTAGTTGGTTAGTTACCCGAGTAACTAACCTCGCCGTCAGTATACCAGCCTTTGGCGCGGTTGTCAAGGGAATTTTTGAAAAAAATTTTGCCTGTGTTTTTGAAAAAAAATTTTGCCTGCGGCCGAACAATCCGCCGGGGGTGGGCTTTTGCGCACCGACCGGATTGCAACCTTTCCCCGTGCCCGCAAGGAAAAAGTTGCCATTCGAGAAATTGGCCTTCGCCGCGCACCCTCCCAAAACAAATTTTCTCTCGTTTGTGCAGAAAAAAGCGTTTGTCCGAGAAGTTGACTTACTCCGCGCACGAACCGCCCGCAGTTGCACCACCCTACCGAGCGTACAGGAAAACCCCGGCAGAGGGGCTTGGGAAAGGCCTCTGCCGGGGTTGCGATAGGATTGACAGAACGTTAAAACGAAGCGGGTTTGCCGACGGATTTTTTGAGGATTTCAAGGGCGTCGCCGGCGTTGATTTTGCCGTCTTTGTTCACGTCGGCCACGGCTTTTTGGGCGTCGGTCAACGTGCGCTTGCCCACCGCAAAGCTGAGCACTTGCAGCGCGTCGGCGGCGTTTACTTTACCGTCTTCGTTCACGTCGCCCATAAGGCCGGTACCGGCGGCGTTCAGCAGCGCCCGCGCCGCCTCTAAGGCTGCCAGCGTACCTACCTCTGCCGCCGCTTCCTCGCCGTAGGCGTCCGTTAAGGCTTTTACGGCGGCCTCTGCCGCTTCTATGGCGGCGCGGCGGTCGCGCACATTGGCGGCGGTAACGGTGCCCATTTCCTTTATGGCGGCCTCGGCTTTGAGAATCAAATCGGCCATGCCGCCGGCCAGCTTGTCATACCGGGCGCGGGCGGCGGTGAGCAGCTCGTAATGCTCCGCATAGCGGGGGGCGCGCTCACCAAAGGCTTCTGCAATGGCGGCAGCCTCTGCCTCCGCCGCTTCTATGGCGGCGGCTTTTTCTTTGTAATTGTCGGGAGTGAGCTCGCCGATGGCGAGAATTTTCTCCTCCAGCGGGGCCAAATCCTCCAGCGTTACGTCGTGGGGGAGTATCTCCAGCTCCCAAATGGCGGCGATGTTGCTAATGCCCTCGCCGCCGGTAATAACCACCGTAACGTACCGCCCGGCGGTACCGGCCGGCAGCTCATCTACCGTAAAGGCATATTCCTCCGGCAGGCCGTTGGCCGAACCGTACCCTATGGCCGAGCGGTCGGCCAGCAGGGGCTTCACCCCGGTGTGAGAAGCGAGCGGCAGCATGGGCTGGTCGGTGACGTATACGTCGTACACGTAGCGGCGGCCGTCGCCGTACCACAGCGCCTCTATGGACGCCAGCGAGCGGCTTTGGCCCAAGTCGATTTGAATGGCCTGCGGCAGCACGTTTTCCCCGTAGGTAGACCAGCGGGTGTTGACGCTGCCGTCTATGGCGTTGCCGGCCGGGCAAAGGCCGCCGGCGGTTTGCTCATAGGTGGCGGTAGCCGTCGCGTCCAGCGCCAGATTGCCCCGCACAAAGGTGTACCAGAATTCGGCGCCGCCGGCCTCTACCTTTACCTGCATACCGGCCGCGAGATTGCCTTCGGTAACCGGGGTTTCGCCTGCTTCGTCATACACCGTAATGGTGGCCGGTACGTTTACCTGCAAGGCGGTTTGCACCCGGCTTACCGCCACCGGCACGGGGGGCAGCACCAGCGTTTTGTTGCTCTCGCGCAGGGTAAAGAAGTCAGAGGTTACCTTTACGTACTGCCAAACGGCCTCGTCGGTATATACGTCCCCGTCTTTTTCACCCTCCAGTCGCACGGTGTTGGCGCCGGGCTGCAAGGCTACGTCTCGCCAGAGGAAAACGGTCTCCTGTTCCAATTCCGCCTGCGTTTTGGTGCCCACCAGCTTGTCGTTTACGTAAAGCGAGAGCTTGTCGCAGTTGGAGTAGCCCTTTACCACGACCGAGTCGCTCTCGCGGTATACAAACCGGCTGCTGCACAGGTGGGTGGTGGGCAGGGGACTCCAGTTGGCCTTGTACATGTAAAAGGCGTCTTTTTTGACCGTGCGATCAAACGAAACCATGCCCTTGTTGTTAATGCCGCCTACCTGCGCCTCGTAGCGGGCGTCCGCGCCAAAGTCAAACATGTTCCAAATAAAGGTGCACCACAAAAAGTCCATATCCTTTATTTGTTTTAAAAAGCTCTCGTGCCCCTCTGCCTGGTATTCCTCGTACTCATAAAACTGGTCGCTGGCGCACACCACGGCGGGCGACCCCTCGCAGTGGTGCTCGTAGTTGGCGCCAATGCCGTACTCGGAAATGCCGGTGGGCTTGCCCTTCGTCTGGTTGCGGAAGTTGGTCACCCAGCTGGTTAAATCGGTATACTTATCGTAATACCAGCCGGGGTAAAGGTTGGTGGCTATCAGCTCCGCCGGCCAGTTGGGGGTAGAGGCGTTGGCCGTGGCCTCGGTTACCAGCCGGGTGGGGTCTTCTGCTTTGCAGAGGTCAATGAGCTCCTGCGCAAAGTGCATCATCACGTCCTCATGCGCCGGAAAAACCTCGTTGTGAATACCCCACACCACAATGGCGGGGTGGTTGTACTGCTGGCGAATGAGCTCTTTCATTTGCACGCGGGTGGTCTCAAAAAAGGCCGCGCGGGTAGCGTCCGGGTTGTTATAAGACCCGCTGCCGCCAATGTCGTTTACAAAGGGAATTTCTGCCCAAACGGCCATGCCGTACTGGTCGCAGAGGTTGTAAAAGGCGTCTGCCTGCGGGTAGTGGGCCAGCCGCACGGCGTTGCAGCCCATTTCATACAACATGGCAAAGTCTTCGCGGTGCTCGGCCAGCGTAAGGGCGTTGCCCATGCCTTTGCGGTCCTGGTGGCGGGCGGCGCCCCGCAGGTTGTAAGGCTCACCGTTTAAAGAAGCGCCGGTTTCGTAATCGACTTCAAAATTGCGAAAACCTACAAACTCCTGCACGCGGTCGGTCGCTTTGCCGTTTTGCAGCAGGGTAACGGTGCCAATGTAGCGGAAGGGGTCGGCAAGGCCGTTCCACAAATGGGGGTTGGAAAGGGTAAAGGAATCGGTAAAGGTTTGGCTTTGGCCGGGCTGAACGGTGAGCGTTTTTTCTACGCTGTGCACCGAGCGCCCGCCCGCCACCGTCATATCCGCCGGGTCAAAGGGCAGCCACTCGGTGGGAATTTCGTTTATCCACTCTACCTGCTCTGGCGCGGGAATGGACAAATCGTACCGCACCGTAACCGTTTGCGGGGCGGCGGAATCGTTGACTACCGCCGCTTTTACCGCCACGTCTGCCGAGGCGGCGGAGACGTTGGTGGTGGTTTGGTAAAGCCCGTCTGAACCGTAGTCGGCGGTATCGATATGCGCTTCGGCCGTGACCACCAGCGACAAATCGCGGTAAATGCCGCCGTACTGGGTAAAGTCGCCCGAAAGCGGGGCTAAATCCTGCGCGATTTCGTTGTTGGCGCACACGGCGATGAGGTTGTCGCCCCGGGTGAGATAATCGGTAATGTCTACATAAAAGGCGGTGTAGGCGCCCCGGTGGCCGCCCGCCCGCAGGCCGTTTACGTAGACCGTGCACTCGCGGCTGACCCCTTCAAAATAAAGGTAAACCCGGCGGCCGGTAAAAGCCTCGCGGTAGGGCAAATGCAGGCGATACCAACCGTCGCCCTGATAATAATTGTTGCCGCCGTCCGCGCCGTCGTCGGCGTTCCAGGTGTGGGGCAGGGTAACGGGGTCAAAGGCGGCGTCGTCAAAGCCGACGGATCCCGCTTCGGCCGCTTTGCCTTTATAAAACACCCAGCCGTCGTTCAGCGAGAGCTTTGCCCGACCCTCAACCGATAATTGGTTCACTTCTACCGTTTTGGATACGGTTAAATTCTCCGGATTGGTGAGCTCGCCCGTCACAACCGGCGTGCCCACAAAGGTGTAGCGGCCGGCCGTTTGGGGCTTGTAGTCGGCGCAGGCCCATGTTACCGGCACCTGGCGGTGCTGGCCGTCTGTTAACGTGGCGCTCACCGTGGCGGGCAGGGGCAGGTCATCCTGCGCGGTGCCAAGGTCTACCGCAATGGTCGGCTCCGCCCGCAGGGCGGCAATGGGGGCGTCTGCCGGTTTGTCGACGTCGCCCAAAATTTCAATCTCCCAAATCGCGGCCGGGCCGCCCGAGGCGGCGTCGGTCACCCGCAGGGTTACGTACCGCCCTGCGGCGGGCTGCGAGAGGGTAACGGCGGCAACCCCCGTGCGGTCGGGCGGGTTGGTGCCGTCGCCCGAACCCGTTGCCGTTTGGTTGGCAAGGCGGGGGGTAGCGTCGGCCGCAATCACACCGTTTTGCAGCACGGGCTCGCTGGTAACAAACAGGTCGTAAACGTAGCTGCGGCCGGTTTGGAACCACCAAACGTTCAGCTGGCGCACCACGGCGGTTTTGCCCATATCAATTTGAATGGCCTGGGGCATCCGCTCGGTAGCGCCAAAGGTAGACCAGCGGGTGGCCAGGCTGCCGTCTATCGCCTGCGAGGCGGGGCAGGTGGCGCCGTTGGTTTGCTCAAAGGTGGCGGTGGCGGTGGCGCCGTCTGCCAAATTGGCAAAGGCGGTTTTGGTGCCCCAAACGCGCACCTCCCACAATGACGCGGGGCCGCTGGCGGCGGTTTCGGCCGTGACCAGCAGGGTAACGTACCGGCCGTTTGCCGGGGCGGGCAGCGACAGGGTAACCAGCCCGCCGTACACGCCGGAAGCGGCGCCCTTGCCCTCTGCCGTGCAGCCGGTGGCGGCGGGGGTGGCCTGCCCGGCCGAGAACGCGCCGGCCTTTACCAGCGGCTGGTCGGTTACGTATACGTCGTACACGTAGCGGCGGCCGTCGCCGTACCACCAACTGTCTACTACCGAAACAGCGGCGCTTTGGCCTAAGTCAATTTGCAGCGCCTGTGGCATCCGCTGGGTGGCGCCGTAGGTAGACCAGCGGGTGGCGAGGTCGCCGTCGGTGGCGTATGTTGCCGGTTGTTTGCCGCCGGTCGTCTGCTCAAAGGTAGCCTCCACGGCGGCGGAGCGAGAAAGCTCCGACAGACCGCTGTAAACCGAGTCGGCGGCCGCAAAGGGCAGCGCGCCAACCAGCAGGCTGAGTGAAAGCAGCAACGCGGCGAATCGCAGGGTTCGTTTCATGCTGATTCCTCCTTGTGTTTAGCCGGGGCTTCGCCCGGCGGGGTGTGGGGTAGTTCTACCGCTTCAGTATACAATACGCCGCCCGAAAAAGCAAGAGCTTCTCGGGCGGTTTTGCCGGTTGAAAGCATTAATTTTTCTCGTCATGGAGCGTTTGGAGCAGCCGGTCGGCGGTGCGCAGCCCGTCCGCCGCGGCGGAGGTAATGCCCCCGGCGTAGCCCGCGCCCTCCCCGCAGGGGTAAACCCCGGGGATATTGCTTTGGCCGTCTGCCCCCCGCAGCAGCCGCACGGGGGAAGAGCTGCGGGTCTCTGGCCCCGTAAGCAGGGCGTCTGGCGCGTCAAACCCCGCCAGCCGCCGCCTCAGCAGCGGCAGCGCTTCGCGCAGCGCATTTGTTACAAAGGGGGGCAAATACTCTTCCAGCGG
>CANQGN010000009.1 GCA_947623215.1 uncultured Clostridia bacterium | reverse complement strand
CCTCGCTGCCCTTTGCCCCCACCCCGGCCCAGCGGCGGGTTACGGCCGAGGCCATGGCCGACCTCGCCGCCGGGCGGGTGATGAACCGCTTAGTGCAGGGCGATGTGGGCTGCGGCAAAACCGTGGTGGCCGCCGCCCTTTGCCACAGCGTGGCCCAAAGCGGCCGCCAGTGCGCCGTTATGGCCCCAACCGAGCTGCTCGCCCGCCAGCATTATGAGACCTTCTCTCGCCTGCTTGCCCCCTTTGGCATATCCGTGGGGCTGTTAACCGGGTCTACCCGGGGGGCGCAGCGCCAGCAGCTGCTGGCCGCGCTGGCAGAGGGGTCGCTGGCGGTGGCGGTGGGCACCCACGCCCTGCTGGAGCCCTCGGTCGCCTTTGCCGATTTAGCCCTTGCGGTAACAGACGAGCAGCACCGCTTTGGCGTGGCCCAGCGGGGGCGGCTGGCGGCCAAGGGGGCCGCGCCCCATTTGCTGGTGATGTCGGCCACCCCCATTCCCCGCACCCTTTCGTGGGTGATGTACGGCGATTTGGACTGTTCGGTCATTGACCAGCTGCCCCCCGGCCGCAAGCCGGTGGCCACCTACGCCGTGCCCCTCTCTTACCGGCCGCGGGTTTACCGCTATGTGCGGCGATTTTTAGAAGCGGGCGGGCAGGGCTACGTAGTTTGCCCGCTGGTAGAGCAGGACGATTCGACCGATACGGCGGCGGAGCAACAGGCCGCGCGGCTGCGGGCGCTCTTCCCAGACTATACGGTGGGGCTGCTGCACGGCCGCCAAAAACCGGCCGAAAAAGAGCGGGTGATGGCCGCCTTTGCCGCCGGAGAGATAGCGCTGCTGGTGGCCACCACGGTAATAGAAGTGGGGGTAGACGTGCCCCGCGCCAGCATTATGGTCATAGAAAATGCCGAGCGATTCGGCCTGTCGCAGCTGCACCAGCTGCGCGGCCGGGTGGGCCGGGGGAGGAATGACGCCAGCTGCGTGCTGCTCTCTGACCCGCCGGGCGAGGCGGCGAAAGAACGCTTAAAGCTGCTTTGCAGCACGGCAGACGGCTTTGCGCTGGCAGAGGCAGACTTTCGCCTGCGGGGGCCGGGCGACTTTTTTGGCGACCGGCAGCACGGCCTGCCCCCCTTTAAGCTGGCCGATTTGGTGGCAGACGCCGCCGCGCTGGCCGCCGCCTCCGCCGCCGCCGAGCGGGTGCTCGCCCGCGACCCCGCCCTCTGCGCCCCCGCCCATGCGGCGCTCCGCCGGGCGGTCGACCGCCTGCCCATACAAACGGATGCGTAACCGCCCAAACGCCAATGAAAAAAACAACCCGCCCCGTTGTAACACGGCGGCGGGTTTTGCTGTTTTGGCAGAAAATTAGCAGTTCTCCTTGCCCGGCTGATCGCCCTTTCCTGCGCTTTTTGATGAAGGAATAAAAACTCGTGGTTACAAAAATTACCTATTTTGCCAAAATCCGGTTGACAAATGCGCCGGGGTTTGCTACAATAAACTCCCGTTCATTTCGCGCGAGCCCCCACCTCATTCTTATTCACACGAAAGGAATTGCAACATGAAAAATATTTGGAAATTGCAGCTTTCCGTCCTTTTTACCAGCCGGGCGTTTGTTCTCGCCTTTTCGCTGGTTTTTTGTTTCTTTTTTGCCGATGCGGCCGAAAAGATTGTGTATTATTCCGCCCTGCGTGCGGTCGACCTGCCGGCTGCCGGTGTGTTCCTTACGAAGGATTACCGGCTGCTCTCGCTCATCATCATGCTGGTGCTGCCTTTTGTGGTTTCGTTTTTGTGCGCCGGGTGTTTGGCGGCCGAGCGGCAGGCCGGGCGCTACTTGCCGGTGGTGGTGCGCTGCGGCCGCCGGGTGGCGGCGGTGCAGGCGGCGCTGGTGGCGCTGGTTACCTTTTTTACCGTTTTTACCCCGCAGGCGCTGGTGCGGCTGGCGCTGGCCGCCTTTGCCCCCGGCCGCTCGTTTGGCTGTGCTACCACCTGGATATGGTATAAGGCGCGGGAGTACAAGCCCGCCTCTTTTTTTTACCCCCGGCTGGCCGAAACCTGCCCGCTGGCGGGCGAGCTGCTGGCCATGGCGCGCATGGCCCTTTTTTTTACGGCCTACGCGCTGGTCATTTACGCGCTGCTGCTCTTTTTTTGGCGCAAAAGCTGGCTGGTGCAGCTGGGGGCCGGGGCGGGCTACTACGTCTTGACCTACCTGCTTGCTTCAAAGGAGCATTACGCCTGGATTCCCGACTTTTACTTTTTTCCCCGGCGGGGAGGTACGGAGTGCTCGCTGTGGGCCTTTCACCTGCTGGTGGGGGGCATGGCGGTGTTTGCACTGGCGCTGCTGTGGTATAAAAACAGGGTGAGGCGAGACGAATGGTAAACCGAAAAGGCGTCCCGGTGCTGGCCGCCGCCGCGGCCCTGCTGTGGGCGTTCTTGGCGCGGAGCGACCGCACCCTTGTTTGCGTGCAAGAGGCGGTAGGCGTTTTTGCCCTGCTGTTTTATTTATACCCCATTTTTTTGCTGGTGCTGGGCACGGGGTTTTATTATTCAGAAAAACCGCTGGTGCTGGTGCGCTGCGGCCGCCGGGGGCGGCTTGCGCGGCGGGTGGGCACGCTGGCGATAACGGCCGGCTGCCTTACCCTGTTTATGGCAGCGGGCTTTGCGGCGGCCTACCGCCCCGGGGCGGGCGAACCGGCCCGGTTGGCGCTGGGGGCAGAGCTGGCGGTGAAGCTGTTTTGCCTTTTCTTTTTGGTGGGCACCGGCTACACCGTGGCGTTGGAGCTGCTGCCGCGCGGCGGGCGCATGGCGGCGGCCGGCTGCGCCTATTTGCTGCCCGCGCTGGACTTGTGGCGGCTTTCGGTCATGGGAGAAGGCGGCCTGCTTGCCCGGCTGTGCGGGCTGCGCGGCGGGCTGTTTCAGCTCGCCACGGCGGTAGACGTCGCCAGCCTGCTGGCGCTTACCGGCGCGGCCTGGCTGATGTGGGGCGCGTTTGCCAAACGAAAGGACGTGTGGTAATGCGGCGACTTTTCTTTTTGGCGGCGGTGGGGCTGCTGGGCGGCCTTTTGCTGGCGCTGCCAGACTATGCCCTGCCCCTGCCGCTTAAGACAAACGAGGCGGCGGCGGAGCTGGTGCGGCTAACCTCCCCCTCCGGCGCGGGGGAGGGGCCGCTGGCGCTGCTCTTTCAGCTGCTGCCTTTTGTGGTTATGGCGGCGGCCCTGGGCGACGCCTTTATGCGCGACGCCCCGCAGTACGCCGTTTACGTTTTTCCCCGCGCGGGCAGCCGCGTGCGCTGGCTGGCCCGCAAAACGGCGGCGCTGTTTGGCGAGTCGGCGCTGGTGTGGTCGCTCATGGGCGTTTCTGCCCTGGCGCTTTTCGCCGGTTCGAACCACACGGGCTGGGCGCCGGGCTATGGGGCAGACTTTTTGCGCTATTGGCTGACGACGGCATTGCTGGGCGGCTTTTTGTGCGCCCTGCTGGTAAACGTGCTGAGCCTGTGGCTGGAAAAATGGCTGGCCGTGTTGGCCGGGCTTACGGTCTACGGCGTGCAGCAGCTGGCGGTGCAGCTGCTCTACCGCCTGCCCCGGCCGCCCCGTGCGCTGGCGCTGCTGCCCTGCCAATACGTTCGTTTTTCGGTGTGGTCGGTGGATTCCCACCTGCCGCATGTTTCGCCGCCCGCCGTGTTGCTGGCAGAGGGGCTTTGCGTGGCCGCGCTGGCAGCGCTGGGCCTGCTTGCCGCCCGCAAACGACTGGGCAGACTGGGAGAGGGATGATAAGATGAGTTATATTGAATGCAACGATTTAACCAAAATCATAAAAAAGCAAGAGGTGCTCTCGCACGTGCAGCTCTCACTCGAGCAGGGGCGGGTGTACGGCTTTTGCGGCCGCAACGGTTCGGGCAAAACCATGCTCTTTCGCGCCATTGCGGGGCTGATTGCCCCCACAAGCGGCAGCGTAACGGTAGACGGCCGCCGACTGGGGCGGGACTGCGAGTTCCCGCCGGACATGGGGCTGGTTATTGAAAACACCGCGCTGTGGGGCGAGCTGAGCGGGCTGGAGAATTTAAAGCGGCTGGCCGGTATTCGCGGCAAAATCGGCGAGGCCGAAATGCGCGAAGCCATGCAGGCGGTGGGCTTAAACCCCGACGAGCGCAAAAAGACCCATAAATATTCGCTGGGCATGAAGCAAAAGCTGGCGATTGCGCAGGCCATTATGGAGCGCCCGGCGCTGCTGATTTTTGACGAACCCACCAATTCGCTGGACGAAGCCAGCGTAACGGCCTTTCGTGCGCTGGTACGGCGCGAACAGGCGCGCGGCGCCACCGTGCTGATTGCCAGCCACATCAAGGCCGATTTAGAAGAGGTTTGCCATACCATTTTTCGCATGGCGGACGGCCGCCTGGTGGGGGAGGAGGCGGGACAATGCGCTTAAAACCCGCCCTTTGCCTGCTCGTAGCGTTGCCCCTGTGCCTTACCGCCGGGCTGGCGGCGCTGGGGGCCGCCCTGCGCCCGGCGGACGACCGCTACGTTGCCGCCCCCGCCCTAACGCAGGTGTGCTTTTACGAAGAACTGGAGACTTTGCCCCCGGGTCAGCTGGTAAACACCCCCACGGGGCAGCCCGTCCCGCCGCCCACCGGGCGGCAGCTGCGCGAGTGCCCGGTGATAGCGGCGCTGCGCCCCACCGGCCGCTGCCTCACCCCCGGCACCAGCCTGCTGACCGAGGCCACGGTAACCCGCGTGTTTGCGGGCGAGCTGAAAGCCGGCGACGTGGTGTTTGTAATGGACTGGGCGATTGTAGTGGGGCCAAACGACCTGCGCTCGCAAAGCGGCTGGCTGCCTATGCGCCCGGGCGGGGAGTACCTGCTGTTTATGGCCCCCTTTCCCGCTACTCCCCAAATGCCGGAGGAAATGACCCGCTGCTACGCCCCCGAGTGGGGGGTGTTCGGCAAATATCCCCTGCAGCCGGGCGAAACCACCCGACTGCTGGCGGGGGAAAACCCCTACTCCCCCATCGATGCGACGAGCTTGGACGCCGTCTTTTTCAGCCGGTCGGCGCAGGCGAGCTACCGTGCGTACCGCCAGCAAATCTGGCAGGCGCTCGGGGTGGCGTAGAAAACAAGAAACGAAAACCCGCCCCGGGCAAACCGGCGGCGGGTTTTGGCTTATTATGCCGCGCTTCAGCGGTCGGAGATGTGCAGCTCCCGTTTTAACGCCCGCTGCAAAACGGCAGAAAAATTCACGCCCGCCCGCTCAGACATGGTATTGAGCCACGCGGGAATGGTGAGCGTTTTTTTCACGGCCCGGCTGTCGTAAAACTGGCGGTACTCCAACGTGTCGCAGGGAATCAGCGAAACAAATTCGCCCGGCGCGGCAGGCAGAGCCGCCACGTCGGAGGGTGCTGGAATCTCGCCGCCCGCTTCCTCTAACCGGTAAAGCGTTAGGCAAAGAATATCGGAAGCCATGTCGTATGCTTCCTCCAGGCCTTCGCCCTGCGTGTAGCAGCTTGCCAAATCGGGAAAGCGAACGGAATAGTAGGCGCCCTCTTTTGTAAAAACGGCCGGGTAAATATATTTTGCCATGATAAAAATCCTCCCAGTTATGGCGAGGGGGGTCGAACGCACGCCATCCCCCCGCCACAAAGTTCATTATAGCACGTGTAAGCACGTGCGTCAACGATTTTTTGATTCTTCCCGAAAGCAGAGGGCGAGCCGACGGAACGGCACATCCCCGGCGGGTCAAAAAAATGCCGGTTTTTGGCTTTTTTCGCTTGCAATGGCGGCCGGTTTGTGTCATAATGGTGGGCGGATAGAAAGAAAGGGGCGTAGCGTTTTATGGCGCGTTTTCTGCTTTCGTCGTTTGCCGACGAGGCTTCTCCGCTGCTGGACGAACAATTTGCCGCGTCGCGCCGGCACGGGTTTCGCTATATTGAGGTGCGGGGGGTAGACAATCGCAGCATTGGCGAGGTAACCCCGGCGGAGGCGAAAGAGCTCGCCCGCCGGTTTGAGGCGGCGGGTATGGGCGTTTCGGCCATCGGTTCGCCGTACGGCAAAATCGACATTACCGACCCCTTTGAACCCCATTTAGAAGACATGAAGCGGGGGCTGGAGGTCGCCAACATTTTGGGGGCGAAGCAGCTGCGCATGTTCAGCTTTTTTATGCCGGCGGGCGAAAATCCGGACGATTACCGCACCCCGGTGCTCGACCGGCTGGACGCCATGCTCTCTGCCGCCGCGGCGGCGGGGGTGGTTTGCTGCCACGAAAACGAAAAAGACATTTACGGCGATACCCTGGCCCGCACGCTGGATTTGCTCACCACCTTTCAAGGTCGCATGGAGGCGGTGTTTGACCCTGCCAACTTTTTGCAGTGCGGCCAGCCGGCGCTGGCGGCATACGAGGCGCTGGAGCCCTTTGTGCGCTATATTCACATCAAAGACGCGCTGGCAGACGGCACCATTGTACCGGCGGGCGAGGGCGAGGGGCAAATTGCCGAGCTGCTGCGCCGCTTTGCCAACAAGCCGGGCGACCGGTTTGTTACGCTGGAACCCCATTTAATGGAGTTCGCCGGGCTGGGCGCGCTGGAGAAAAACGGCGCCAGTATGCTGCGCCACGCCTATACCTTTGAAAATAACCGGCAGGCTTTCGACTGCGCGGCGGCGGCTTTGCAAAAGCTGCTTGCCGGGCTGCCCGCGGAGGTTGTTGCCGGCGTTGAAACGCAAAGTGCAGAAGGAGACAAACTATGAGTCAGTTACGAGTGGGAATCATCGGCATCGGCAACATGGGCACCGCCCATACCGAAAATTTGATGAAGGGGCTAATCCCCGACATGCGGCTGACCGCCGTATGCGACATTAACCCCAAGCGGCTGCAATGGGCGGCCGAAAAGTACCCGGCGGTAGAGCGGTTTGAGAATACCGACGCCCTGTTTGCCGCCAAGGCTTGCGACGTTATGATTGTCGCCACGCCCCACTACGACCACCCCCGGCTGGTCATTGAGGGGCTGCAAAAGGGCTACCACATGATGTGCGAAAAACCGGCCGGCGTGTACACCAAGGCGGTGCGCGAGATGAACGAGGTTGCTTCTAAGAGCGACAAAAAGTTCGGCATTATGTTTAACCAGCGCACCAACCCCGTGTACATTAAAATGAAAGAGCTGGTAGAAAGCGGCGCCATTGGCGCCATTAAGCGCACCAACTGGCTGATTACCGACTGGTACCGCGGCCAAAGCTACTACGACTCCGGCAACTGGCGCGCCACGTGGGACGGCGAAGGCGGCGGCGTGCTGCTCAACCAGTGCCCCCATAATTTGGACTTGTGGCAGTGGATTTGCGGTATGCCCTGCAAGGTACACGCCCACATGCACTTTGGCAAGTGGCACCACATAGAGGTAGAAGACGACGTAACCGCCTACGTGGAGTACCCGAACGGCGCCACCGGCGTGTTTATTACCTCCACGGCAGACGCCCCCGGCACCAACCGCTTTGAGGTGCTGGGTTCCGGCGGCAAGCTGGTGTGTGAAAACAACAAGCTGCTCTACTCTAAAAACTCCATGGACGAGCGGGAATTTTGCTTTAGCGGGGCGGGCGGCTTTGCCGCGCTGACCTCTGAAACCGAAGAGCTGACCTTTGACGGCTACGGCGAGCAGCACGTGGGCGTGCTCAAGGCCTTTGCGGGGTACATTCTGCGGGGCGAAAAGCCGGTGGCGAACGGCGAAGAGGGCATCAACGGCCTTACCCTTTCTAACGCCATGCACCTTTCGGCCTTTTTAAACCGCGCCGTTGATTTGCCGCTGGACGAAGACCTTTATTTGGCCGAGCTGAACAAGCGGCGGGCGGCCTCTCAGAAAAAAGAAGAACGCGAAGCGGTGTTTATGGATACCGCCGGTACCTACTAAAAATTCAATCGGGCGCTTATCTTCGGCCGCTCCCGGCCGGAGAGGGCGTCCTACGTTTGTGAAAGGAAAAACGCCATGCAGTCTGTAAAACCCTTTATGGGAGACGACTATTTGCTCGATTCCCCGCTGGCGGTGGAGCTCTACGAACAATACGCCAAAGATTTGCCCATTTTCGACTACCACTGCCACCTGTCGCCAAAGGATATTGCGACCGACCGGACGTATGACAACATCGGCCAGCTGTGGCTGGAATGCGACCATTACAAATGGCGCATGATGCGGGCGGTCGGCCTGCCGGAGGAGGTCATTACCGGCGGCGCTTCGTGGCACGATAAATTCGTCGCCTTCGCCTCTGTTATGCCCCGCATCATCGGCAGCCCGGTGTATGCCTGGGCGCATTTGGAGCTCAAAACCTACTTTGGTATATCCCGCCCCATGAACGCCGCCTCGGCGGAGGAAATTTGGCGGCAGGCCAACGCCAAAATGGCAAACGGCAGCTTTTCCGCCCGGCAGCTGATTTTGCGCTCGGGGGTAGAGGCGCTGTGCACCACCGACGACCCGGCCGACGACCTGCCCTTTCACCGGGCCATCGCGGCGGACGAGACCTTCCCCGTCCGCGTGCTGCCCTCTTTTCGGCCAGACCAAATCGTCACCGGGCTGGGGGGCCCCGCCTTTTTGCCCTATGTAAAGCGGCTTTCGGCGGCTTCGGGCATTGCCTGCGACACCTTTGACGGCCTGCTTGCGGCGGTGGAGCAGCGGCTTACTTACTTTGTGCAAAACGGCTGCGTGGTCACCGACATCAGCCTCACCTCTTTTGCCGAAACCACCGCCACCCGCGAAGAAGCGGCCGCCGCTTACGCCAAGGCGTTGGCGGGGCAGGCGGTCACCCCGGCGGAGCAGGCGGCCTACGCCGACTTTATGCTGCGGCACTTGGCCGGGCGCTACCGGGCGCTGGGGCTGGTGATGCAGCTGCACCTTTCTTCCATTCGCAACAACAATTCCGCCCGCTTTGCCGCCCTGGGGCCGGACTGCGGCAACGATTCGGTAGGCGCCATGGTAAACGTGGCGGCCTTCGGCCGCTGGCTGGACGCTGTGGAACAATCCGGCGGGCTGCCCAAAACCATTGTATATACCTTAAACGAAGCCCAGTATTACGAGCTCGCCACCATGATTGGCAACTTTTGGGGAGACGTGCCCGGCCGGTTGCAGCTGGGGGCGGCCTGGTGGTTCTGCGACCATGCAGAGGGCATTCGCCGCCAGCTGCAAATGACCGCCAACACCGGCGCGCTGGGGGTCTTTAACGGCATGCTCACCGACAGCCGCTCCTTTACCTCTTACCCTAGGCACGACTTCTTCCGCCGCATTTTGTGCAGCTTTGTGGCGACCCATGTGCTGCGGGGCGAATACGACCCCGACCCCGAGGGGCTGCGGCAGCTGATTTTTGATATTTGCGTGGGCAACGCCCGCCGGTATTTTAGCAAAGGAGAAGAATAAACCATGATACAATTACCCTTACAGGTAGATTTTTCCGGCAAAGTGGTGGTGGTAACCGGCGCGGGCGGCGTGCTGTGCAGCACCATGGCCAAGGCCTTTGCGGCCGCCGGCGCTAAAGTGGCGGCGCTGGACTTAAACGAAGCCGCCGTGCAGGCGGTGGCCAAGGAATGTACGGAGGAAGGTCTGATTTGCCGCGCCTACGGCGCCGACGTGCTCAACCCCGCCGCCTTAGAGGCGGTGCACCGGCAGGTGCTGGCCGACCTTGGCCCCTGCGACATACTGGTAAACGGCGCGGGGGGCAACAACCCCCGGGCGACTACCGACAACGAGTACCAGCACGAGGCGAAGGCGGGTCAAACAACCTTTTTTGACTTGCAGCCGGAGGGGGTAGACTTTGTCTTTAAGCTCAACTTTCAGGGGGCGCTGCTGCCCACCCAGGCGTTCGCCAAGGACATGGTAGAGCGCCACAGCGGCTGTATTCTCAACATTTCTTCCATGAACGCCTACATTCCCCTTACCAAAATTCCCGCTTATTCCGCCGCCAAGGCGGCCATCAGCAACTTTACCCAGTGGCTGGCCACCCACTTTGCCGGCAGCGGCATTCGGTGCAACGCCATTGCCCCCGGCTTTTTGGTTTCTAACCAAAACCGGGCGCTGCTGTTTGATGAAAAAGGCGAGCCCACCGCCCGCTCTCACAAAATTTTAAACGGCACCCCCGCCGGCCGGTTTGTAGAGGGGGAGGAGCTGCTGGGCGGCGTGTTCTTCCTGTGCGACGAGAAGGCCGCCAGCGCCGTTACCGGCGTGGTGCTGCCCATCGACGCCGGCTTTTCGGCTTATTCCGGCGTTTAATAAAGGAGCGGCCATGGAACAGTTTACCTATGCAAAAACCGAGCAGGGCTTAACGCGGGAGCAAATCGCCGCGGCGGTAGAGGCTTCTTTAGCCGGGCGCACCCCCCAAAACGTGCTGCTCATTCCGCCGGACTTTACCCGCTTTCACTCCAACGCCGGGCTGATTACCAATTTGTACTACCATTTGCTGGTCGAGCGGGGGGCGGCGGTAGACATTCTGCCCGCCCTCGGCACCCACGAGCCGGTCACCAAAAGCCAGGCGGAGCAAATGTTTGGGGATATCCCTTTTGAGGCCTTTCTCATCCACGACTGGCGACGGGACGTGGTAAAGCTGGGCGAAGTGCCGGCCGACTTTTTGGAGGACGTTACCGAAGGGCTGTGGCACGACCCGGTGAGTGTGGAGATTAACCGCCGGGTGATGGACGAGCGCTACGACCTTATTCTTTCGGTAGGGCAGGTAGTGCCGCACGAGGTTATTGGCATGTCCAACCACGCCAAAAACCTGTTTGTGGGGGTTGGCGGCAGCGATATGATCAACAAAAGCCACATGGTGGGGGCCGTTTACGGCATGGAGCGCATGATGGGCAAGGACTTTACCCCCGTGCGCCGTGTATTCGACTACGGCATGGAGCATTTTTTGCAACACCGCCCCATTGTGTTTGTGCTTACCGTTACCACCGCGCCGGGGGGCGTCATTCGCACCCACGGGCTGTTTATTGGCGACACCCGCCGCACGCTGGAGCAGGCGGTGGCGCTTTCGCAGCAAAAGAACATTGACTTTGTAGAAACCGGGCTGAAAAAATGCGTGGTTTACTTGGACCCGTCAGAATTTAAAACCACCTGGCTGGGCAACAAGGCGGTCTACCGCACCCGCATGGCCATTGCAGACGGCGGCGAGCTGCTGGTGCTCGCCCCCGGCGTGCGCCGCTTTGGGGAGGATTTAACGGTCGACCGGCTGATTCGCAAATACGGCTACCGGGGGCGAATAGAAACCCTAAAGGCCTTTGAACAGCCGGAGAATGCCGACTTGCGCGAGAATATGGGGGCGGCCGCCCATTTGATTCACGGTTCGGCAGACGGCCGCTTTACCATTACCTACGCCGTGCGCGAGATTACCCGGGCAGAGATAGAGGGCGTAGGCTACGCTTGGGCGGACTATGACGAAATGACCCGCCGCTACAACCCCCGCGCCTTGCAGCCGGGCTACAACACCCTGCCGGACGGCGAGGAAATTTACTTTATCCCCAACCCGGCGCTGGGGCTGTGGATTAACCGGGAGAAGTTTTAAGTATGGCGCAGAAGATAAAGCTGATTTTGCTGGATTTAGACGGCACCCTGCTCACCCGGGCCAAAACCATTTCTCCCCGCAATTACGCGGCGCTGGAACGCTGCGCGAAAGCGGGCATTCACATTGTGCCCAGCACCGGCCGCTTTTACGAGGGAATGCCGGAAGTCGTGCGGGCGCTGCCCTTTGTGCGGTACGTGGTGGCGGTGAACGGTGCGCAGGTGTACGACGTAAAGGAAGATAACGTGCTCTGCCGGGCGGAAATCCCCCCCGAGCAGGCGGCGGAAGTCTTTCGGGAGCTCGATACCCTGCCGGTTATTTACGACTGCTACCAGAACAACTGGGGATATATGAGCGAGCGGCTGTACGCCCGTATAGACGAATTTATTACCGAACCGGCGGTCAAGCGCATGGTCAAAGAGCTGCGCCGCCCGGTGCCGGACTTAACGGACTATATTTTGTCCGGGCAGCATTCGGTGCAGAAAATTCAAATGTTTTTTGCGGATATGAACCGCCGGGCGGCGGAATTGCAGCGGCTGCCCCGGGTGTTCCCCACGCTGGCGGTTTCCAGCGCCATTACCAATAATATCGAAATCAACGCCCAAAAGGCCAATAAGGGAGAAGCGCTGCGCTTTCTTTGCCGCCACTTGAACCTTTCTACTGCGGAGGCCATGGCCATGGGCGACGGCACCAATGATTTAAGCATGATAAAAGTCGCCGGGGTGGGGGTCGCCATGGCGGCGGCCGACCCCGCCCTGCTTACCGCCGCCGACTTTATTACCGCGGATGCGGAAGAAGACGGCGTGGCCCGGGCGATTGAACGTTTTTGCTTCCACGAAGTAGAGTAAAAAAGAAGAAGGAGGACTTTTTATGGAGTTAACCATTCGCCAAAACCCCCGCTATGCCGTGGCCTGCCCCACCAGCATGGGGGTGCGCATTACGCCGGAAAACCGCATGGCGGTGCAAAACAGCAACCGCTTTTTGCTGCAAGCAACCAGTGCCGAGACCAACGTGCTGAACGTCGCCTCGTCTCTAGGCTGCGAGTGTCTGGCGCTCACCAAATTTGTAAAGGGCAGCCCGGTGGCGGCCTTTATTAAAAGCCAGCTGCGCGCCCGCAACATCGCCTACGCCGGGGCGGAGGTAGAGCAGGGCGGCCCCTGGGGCTATCGCCACCAGTTTAACATTGCCGACAGCGGCTTTGGCCTGCGGGCCCCCCGGGTGTGGAACGACCGGGCGGGCGAAGTGGGCCGCACGCTACAAGCGAGCGACTTTGACATCGAGCGCATTTTCGGCAAAGAGGGCGTGGGGGTGCTGCATCTTTCCGGCCTCATTGCCGCCATGAGCGAAGACACCACCAAGTGCTGCTTAGAGCTCGCCCGCGCCGCTAAGCGCTACGGCACGCTGGTAAGCTTTGACTTAAACTACCGCGCCACCTTCTGGAAGGGCCGGGAGCAGGAACTTTCTGCCGCTTTTCATGAAATCGCCTCGCTGGCCGACGTGCTGGTGGGCAACGAAGAGGACTTTCAGCTTTGCCTCGGTTTTCAGGGGCCGGAGGCGGGCGGCAAAGATTTGGCCGCCAAAATCCAGAGCTTTCAGGCCATGATTGGGCAGGTAAAAGAGCGCTACCCCAACGCCACCCTGTTTGGCACCACCCTGCGGCAGGTGCTCTCTGCAAACGAGCATTTGTGGGGCGGTCTGCTGCTCTCGCCGGAGGGCTGGGCGATAGAAGAACCCCGGCCCATTCCGGTGCTCGACCGCATTGGCGGGGGCGACGGCTTTACCGGCGGGCTGCTTTACGGGCTGCTCAAAGGCTTCAGCGCCGAGGACTGCCTGCATTTCGGCTGGGCCTCGGGGGTGCTGGCGGCCTCCAGCTTAAACGACTACGCCGAACCGGCGGACGAAAAACAAATTTGGGACATTTACGCGGGCAACGCCCGGGTACAGCGCTAACGCGTTAAAGGAGGAAAAACAGCATGAAACAGGCAGATTTAGGGCTGGTAGGACTGGCCGTTATGGGCGAAAATCTGGTGATGAATATGGAGTCGAAGGGCTTCACCGTGGCGGTATTTAACCGCACCACCTCTAAGGTAGACGATTTTATAAACGGCCGGGCGGCCGGTAAAAACATTGTGGGCTGCCATACGCTCGCCGAGTTGGTGGGGGCGTTAAAAAAGCCCCGCAAGGTCATGCTCATGGTCAAGGCCGGCGCCCCGGTAGACAGCTTTATTGATCAGCTGATTCCCCTGCTGGAAGCCGGCGATATTATTATAGACGGCGGCAACAGCCACTTCCCCGACACCATTCGCCGCACGGAGTACGTAGAGAGCAAGGGCCTGCTTTACGTGGGCACCGGCGTTTCGGGCGGGGAGGAAGGCGCGCTCAACGGCCCTTCTATGATGCCCGGCGGTTCCCCGGCGGCGTGGGAGCATGTAAAGCCCATTTTTCAGGCCATTTGCGCCAAGGTAGAGGACGGCGCCCCCTGCTGCGACTGGGTGGGCGAGAACGGCGCCGGCCATTTTGTAAAAATGGTGCACAACGGCATTGAGTACGGCGACATGCAATTAATCTGCGAGGCCTACCAGCTCATGCGCGACGGGCTGGGTATGACCAATGAAGAAATGCAGCAGGTCTTCGCCCACTGGAACGAGACGGAGTTAGACAGTTACCTCATTGAAATCACCCGCGACATTTTGGGCCGCAAAGACGAAACCGGCGGCAGCGTGGTAGACTGCATTTTAGACACCGCCGGCCAAAAAGGCACCGGCAAATGGACCGGCATTGCCGCGCTGGACGAAGGCGTGCCGCTCACGTTAATTGGCGAGGCGGTATTCGCCCGCTGCCTTTCTGCCATGAAGGAGGAGCGGGTAACGGCCGCCGCCGCCTTCCCCAAAACCATTCCCCCCTTTACGGGCGACAAGGCGGCCTTTGTAGAGTGCATTCGGCAGGCGCTTTACGCTTCTAAAATCATCTCGTACACCCAGGGCTATACCCTTATGCGCACCGCCGCCAAAACCTACGGCTGGAACTTAAACTACGGCGGCATTGCCCTTATGTGGCGGGGCGGCTGCATTATTCGCAGCGTGTTTTTAGGCAAAATTAAAGAGGCGTATGAAAAGAACCCCGAGCTGCAAAATCTGCTGCTGGACGATTACTTCGGCAACGTTATCCGCTCGCTGGTGCCCGCCTGGCGGCAGGTGGTCACCTACGCCATGGGGGCGGGTATTCCCATGCCGGCCTTCTCTTCCGCCCTCAGTTATTTTGACGGGTATACCACTTCCCGCCTGCCCGCCAACCTCTTGCAAGCCCAGCGCGACTACTTTGGCGCCCATACTTACGAGCGGGTAGACCGCCCGCGGGGCGAATTTTTCCACACCAACTGGACCGGTCACGGCGGCAGCACCACCGCCAATACCTACCAGGCGTAACCGCCTTTTTGCCTTGCGGCGCCCCGACAAGCGGGGGGAGTTTCTCCCCGCCCGGGGCGCTTTTTTTGGGCCCTCCGGCGGGGCGTGCGGGGCATTTTGCCCAAAAACCCGCCCCGGGCGGTTGACAGACCCCCTGCCGGTTTGGTATAATAAAGCACGGTTGGCCGGCCCTCCCTTTATTCTGATACCCTTTGCCCCTGCCGGCGCTTGTAAGGCGGTGAACCCCCATGCGAACGTTTAAACGAGTCTTGCCGATGCTGCTCATTTTGTTGTGGGACGCAGTTTCGGTGGCTCTTTCTTTATATTTGGCGCTGCGGCTGGTGTACCTTACCGGCATTCCCAACTTTTACCGCACCTATATGCCGGTATTCATGGTGGGGCTTATGGCCATCGTGGTCTTTTTTAACCTGCTCTTCGGCTGTTACAACCGGGTGTGGGCCTCTATGAGCTTTATCGACATTCTCACCCAGGCCACCGCCGTTTTTTTAGATCTGTGCGTGATTTTTCTGGTAGACTTCGGCGCCCGCACGGTGAGCGGGCAGGCGCTTTTCCCGGTCAATTCCTACATTATCTGGACCATGACCATGCTCATTCTCTCTATCATCGGCCGGGGGTTCGCCCGGCTGTTCGGCACGGTGAAAACCTCCATGCAAAAAAACCGCCTGCCGGCCATTCCCGTGGTGGTCTACGGCGCGGGGGAATCGGGCACCTATTTGCAAAATACCGGCGGCAACGGCTCGACCGACCGGCTGCGCATTTGCGCTTTTATAGACGACAACCCCACCCTGCACGGCCGCCGGGTGGGCGGGGTCAAAATCGTCGGCGGGTTTGACAAGCTGGGCGAAACGGTAGAAAAAACCGGCGCCCGGCAGGTGATTGTGGCCATTCCCGCCGCCGACCGCACGCTGCTGCAAAACGTGATGAAGGTGTGCAAAAAGCGCCACTGCGCCGTGCGGCGGTTCGGCACGCTGGGCGACGCCAGCCCGTCAGACATGAAGGTGTCTGACATTCATTTAGAAGATTTGCTCCACCGCGACAGCGTGCAGCTGAACATGAGCATGGTGCAGAGCTTTATCAAAGACAAGGTGGTGCTGGTCTCCGGCGGGGCGGGCTCCATTGGCAGCGAGCTTTGCCGCCAGGCGCTGCGCTTTGGCTGCCGCAGCGTGGTGGTGCTGGACTTTAACGAAAACGGCCTCTTTCACATCGGCAACGAGCTGGAAGAGGGCTTTCACGGCCGCTTTCACCTGCGGTTAGGGTCCATTCGCGACCCCGGCCGGTTAGAGGAGGTTTTTCGGGAGTTTCAGCCCGAAATCGTTTTTCACGCCGCCGCCCATAAGCATGTGCCCATGATGGAGCAAAACCCCCGCGAAGCGATTAAAAACAACGTCTTCGGCACCGTTAACATCGCCCGCACCGCCGCCCGGTTCGGGGTGAAAAAATTCATTACCATTTCTACCGACAAGGCGGTAAACCCCACCAACATTATGGGGGCGAGCAAGCGCATTACCGAGCTGATTATGCAAATGGCCGACCCCCGCTCGCAAACCGAATTTGCCGCCGTGCGGTTTGGCAACGTGCTGGGCTCCAACGGGAGCGTGGTGCCCTTTTTTCGCGAGCAGATAGAAAAGGGCGGCCCGGTTACCGTAACCCACCCGGAGATGCGGCGGTACTTTATGACCATTCCGGAGGCCTGCCAGCTGGTGCTGGAGGCGGGGGCCATGGCCGCCGGGGGCGAAATTTTTGTGCTGGATATGGGCGAACCGGTGCTCATTTCGGATTTGGCGCGCGATATGATTCGCCTCTCGGGGCTGGAACCGGACGTAGACGTGCCCATTGTTTACACCGGGCTGCGGCCGGGCGAAAAGCTGTTTGAAGAAATCTCGCTGGCCGACGAAGACGTAGACCACACCGCCAACCGCAAAATTATGGTCATGAAGCCGGTCGAGTTTGACCGGCAGGCGGTGGCCGGGGCGGTAGAGCAAATGGAAGAAGCCATGCGCCGGCGAGACGACGCGGCCCTCTTTCGCCTGGTAGAGCGGGTGGTGCCCACCTTTTTGCATGAAGAGGCGGCCGCCGAAGGAGAAGAAGCATGAGCGATTACTATGAAGCGCTGAAAGAAAAAATAGAAGCCCGCACCGCCGTGCTGGGGGTGCTGGGGCTGGGCTACGTGGGGCTGCCGCTGGCGGTAGAAAAGGCCAAGGCCGGTTTTTCGGTGCTGGGATTTGACGTACAAAGCCAAAAGGTGGCCATGGTAAACGCGGGGCACAACTACATTGGCGACGTGGTAGACCGCGACCTTGCGGCCTTAACCCAAAGCGGGCGGCTGCGGGCGACGGACGATTTTGCCCGCCTGGCAGAGTGCGACTGCGTGGCCGTTTGCGTGCCCACCCCGCTGGACGAACACTTGCAGCCAGACATTTCTTACGTCCGCCAGTCGGCGGCAGAAATTGCCCGCTACGCCCACCGTGGTATGCTGGTGGTGTTAGAGAGCACCACCTACCCCGGCACCACCGAAGAGGTGATAGGGCCGCTGCTGGCCGAGCGGGGCTTTACCGTGGGGGAAGACGTGTTTTTGGCCTTTTCGCCCGAGCGGGTAGACCCCGGCAATGCGGTGTATAAAACCAAAAACACCCCCAAGGTGGTGGGGGGCGTTACCCCCCGCTGCGGGCAGCTTGCCGCCGCTATTTACCGCAGCGTGCTGGCAAGCGAGGTGAAGGTGGTTTCCTCCCCCAAAGTGGCGGAAATGGAAAAACTGCTCGAAAACACCTTTCGCAACATTAACATTGCCCTGGCCAACGAAATGGCGATTTTGTGCCACCGCATGGGCATTTCGGTGTGGGAGGTGATTGACGCCGCCAAAACCAAGCCCTACGGCTTTATGGCCTTTTACCCCGGCCCGGGGCTGGGCGGCCACTGCATTCCCATCGACCCCTTTTACCTAACCTGGAAGGCGCGGGAATACAACTACCACACCCGGCTGATTGAGTCTGCCGGGGAGATTAACAACGCCATGCCGGAATATTGCGTAGAGCGGGTGGCCGCGCTGCTTAACTGCCAAAAAAAGCCGCTGTGCGGCTCGCGGGTGTTCATGCTGGGAGTTACCTATAAGCCGGATATTGACGATATTCGCGAATCCCCGGCGCTGGAGCTCGCCCGCCTGTTTACCGAAAAGGGCTGCGATTTTTCTTACTACGACCCCTACGTGCCCGCCTTTACCCACCGCGGGCGGTCTTACACCCGCGCGGAATACAGCGAGGCGGCGCTGGCCGCCGCCGACGTGGTGGTAATTGCCACCGACCACAAGGCTTTTCAGGCAGAGCAAATTGTGCGGTGCGCACCGCTGGTGTTTGACTGCCGCAATTTAACGGCGGGGGTCGACTCCCCGCATGTGGAGCGACTGTAGCGTATGAAAGCATTGGTAGACCCCACCGCCGTGGTGGGCGAATATTGCGTGCTGAGCGAGGGCGTGGTCATCGGCCCCGGGTGCGTGCTCGGCCACCACGTGGTGGTGCACGCCGGTACTGTGCTTGGCGCCCGGGTGCGGGTAGACGATTTTGCCTGTTTAGGTAAAACCCCCATGAAGGCCGCCGCCAGCGCCGTTACCAAAGAAGAAGCGCTGCCCCCCTGCAGGGTGGGGGACGACTGCATGATTGGCACCGGCGCGGTGCTTTACCGCGGCTGCCGGGTAGAAGAAGCGGTGCTGGTAGCCGACTACGCCACCCTGCGCGAGCGGGTGGTTGTGGGCCGGGGCACCATTGTGGGGCGCGGCGTTGCCATAGAGTGCGACTGCACGGTGGGGCGGCATTGCAAAATAGAAACCAACGCTTATCTGGCCGCCTACTCTACGGTAGAAGACCGCTGTTTTATCGCCCCCGGGGTGGTAACGGCCAACGACCCCGCCGCCGGGCGGGGCAAAGACCGGCATCTCCATTATAAGGGCGTTACGGTGCGCCGGGGGGGCCGGTTGGCCGCCGGGGCGGTGGTGCTGCCCGGCGTTACGGTAGCAGCAGAGGGCATGGCCGCCGCCGGCAGCGTGGTCACGCACGATATACCGCCCGCCGCCGTGGTGGCGGGGGTACCGGCTAAAGTTTTCAAGGCTGTACCGGCGGAGCAGCGATTAGAGGAAGAAGCGGAGGAAAAGAAGCCATGAACCCACTGCGGTACGCGCTCATCGGCTGCGGGCGCATTGCCCCCAACCACATGGCGGCGGCGTTGCGCTTGCATGACCGCCTGCAACCGGTGGCGGTGTGCGACCCGGTGGCAGAGCGCATGGACGCTCTGCTGCAAAAGGCGGGCTGCCAACTCAGCGTGGCCCGCTATACCGACTACCAAACCATGCTGCGCGAGCAACAGCCCGACCTTTGCGCCGTGGCGACGGAAAGCGGCTTGCACACCGCCGTGGCGATGGACTGCCTTTCGGCCGGTTGCCACGTCATTGTAGAAAAACCCATTGCCCTGTCTCTGGCAGACGCCGACGCCATGATAGCCTTGGCAGAGCAAAAGGGGCTGGTGCTGTGCGCCTGCCACCAAAATCGGTTTAATCGTTCCATTCAAAAAATCCGGCAGGCGGTAGAGTCCGGCCGCTTTGGCGGGCTGCTCTATGGCGCGGCCCATATTCGCTGGGCGCGGGGCGAGGCCTACTACCGGCAGGCCCCCTGGCGGGGCACCTGGTCGCAAGACGGCGGCGCCCTCATGAACCAGT
>CANQGN010000008.1 GCA_947623215.1 uncultured Clostridia bacterium | reverse complement strand
TGACTGCAAGGCGTGCGCTTGCAGCCGTACTTTGTGTACGGCAAAAGTGGAGGGCGCAGCAGGCGCGGCGGGCAGTCCCCCAAAAACGCGTTGGAGTCTGATTGTGTTGCCTAAAAAAAGGGCGGCGGTGGCAAGCGGGGGTGTTTCTTTCCTTCTCCCCGTTTCCACCGCCGCCCCGTCTTGTATGTTTACAAAAAGGGAGGAAGGTTGCATGAAACGGTGCATTATTGTGGGGGCGGGCGAATGCCCCCCGGGCGACCTGGCCTTTCGCCGCCGGGCGGACGACCTGATGATTGCGGCGGACGGGGGGCTGGCCGCCCTGCAAGCCGCCGGGGTAACCCCCGACCTTGTGCTGGGCGACTTTGACTCCTTCGGCAGCCTGCCCACCGGGGGCAACGTTATTCGGCTGCCCTGCGAAAAAGACGACACCGACATGGCCGCCGCCGTAAACGAGGGCTGGCGGCGGGGCTACCGCGCCTTTTTGCTGCTCGGCGGGCTGTTCGGCAGCCGGGTCTCGCACACCGCCGCCAACTTTCAGCTGCTGCTGGGGGTGGCACGGCGGGGCGGCGCGGCGGAACTGAAATGCGGCGCCACCCGCGCCTTTGCCCTTACCGCCGGGCAGTGCTGGCGGTTTGGGAGCGACAAGGCCGGGCTGATTTCTCTCTTTGCCGCGGGGGGCGAGGCGGTGGTCACCCTAAAGGGGCTGCGCTATCCGCTTACGCGCGCGCCGCTGCACCCCTACGCCCCGCTGGGGGTGAGCAACGCCTTTACCGGCCGCCCGGGCGGCGTGCTGGTACACGCCGGCGCCCTCTACGTGGTGCTGGAGCAGGAAGAAGCTTAAATTTTCTCCTCTCACTACTATATATATAATGTATAGGCCGCGCTTTTCCCCAAGAGCGCGGCTTTTTCATGTTTCGCCGCAAAAGACGGCGGGGCGGTTGCACACAACCAAAGCAACAGGCAGCCCCTGCCGCGCTTTATGGCAAAGAGCGCGGCTTTTTTCTATTGGCAGGCAGGGCAGATATTGTGGCCGAAAAGGCGGCGGGCACTACATTTGGAAGCCCCAAAATCCCCGGCGAAAAGGGGTTGAAAAAAACGGCAAAAATTTAAAAAAATGCTTGCAATTGGCTTTGCCGTGTGGTATTATGGCAAGGCATGATGTGCAGATATGCGTTGATGCGGTAGGTGGCTGCCCGTTTGACGAGGCAGGGAATTACCGCGGAGTATGTCCGATTTTAAACCGGGCGACAGGTAATCTGTGCGCGGCGGGCGGGTTTGCCGCCCCCCTTCGCGCGTTGGACGTTTTGACTACCCGGAATGGGCCATGCGGCGTTTGGCGCCCTTTCGCCAAACCAAGCGCGGGCCGTTTCGGTTTTTCGATGGGCAGCCGCAGAACACACGGATCGGTGGTTGAATTATCGAAAAACCAAAGGTTCCGTCAAACCGTTCCCGCCAACCTGACCACGGCGGCCGGCAGCACGTCAGCAAAAAACGGGGGGCAGCAAAAGCCCCGCCCGGCCGAACCGTGGCGAAAATTTCAAGGAGGCGAACTCTTATGGCAGCAAAAGAAAAAATCAGAATCAGACTCAAAGGGTACGATCATCAACTGGTGGATCAATCGGCCGAAAAGATTGTAGAAACCGCCCGCCGCACCGGCGCGCGGGTGTCCGGGCCGGTTCCGCTCCCCACCGAAAAAGAAGTGGTCACCATTCTGCGGGCGGTGCACAAGTACAAAGACTCCCGCGAGCAGTTTGAAATGCGCACCCACAAACGGCTCATCGACATTCTGCGCCCCTCTAACAAAGCGGTAGAGGCGTTAATGGGGCTGGAGCTCCCCGCCGGCGTAGAGGTAGACATTAAGGCTTAACCCGCTTGAAGCGCGGTCAAGTTGGCGGCGACTTTAAAAAAGGCCGTCAACCAATAACCACAGGAGGTAAGAAAACAGATGAAAAAGGCAATCATCGGCAAAAAGCTCGGCATGACCCAGCTGTTTGACGAACGCGGCAACGTGGTGCCCGTAACGGCGGTAGAAGCCGGTCCCTGCGTGGTCACCCAGGTAAAAACCGTAGAAAACGACGGCTACAAGGCCTTTCAGTACGGCTTTGGCGAAGTACGCGCCAAGTCGCTGAACAAGCCCATGGCCGGGCATTTTAAGAAAAACGACGTGGCCCCCAAAAAGGTGCTGCGCGAGTTTCGCTTAGAGGGCGAAGCGAACGTGGGCGACCTCATTAAGGCAGACGTTTTCGCCGTGGGCGACGCGGTAGACGTAGCGGGGGTCAGCAAGGGCAAGGGCACCGCCGGCGTCATTAAACGCTGGAACTTCTCTCGCTTAAAAGAAACCCACGGTACCGGCCCGGTTCACCGCCATGCGGGTTCGCAAGGCGCCTGCTCCTCCCCCTCGCGGGTGTTTAAGGGCACCAAGGGCGCCGGCCGCATGGGCTGCGAGCGGGTAACCGTGCAAAACCTGCAAATTGTAAAAGTAGACGCGGAAAACAACATCATCGCCATTAAGGGCGCCATTCCCGGCCCCAAGGGCGGCATTGTGATGATTGCAGACAGCGTAAAAGCGTAAGGGAAAGGAGCGTATTTCTGATGCCGAAGGTACAAGTGCTCGATATGGCCGGCAAGCAGACCGGCGAAATCGAATTAAAGGATTCTATTTTCGGAATTGAACCCAACGTACAGGCCATGCATCTGGCGGTGGTTCAATATCTGGCCAATCAACGGCAGGGCACCCAGTCCGCTCTTACCCGCGCAGAGGTTGCCGGCGGCGGCAAAAAGCCCTGGCGCCAAAAGGGCACCGGCCACGCCCGGCAGGGTTCTACCCGCGCGGTACAGTGGACCCACGGCGGCGTAGCCTTTGCCCCCAAGCCCCGCGACTACCGGCTGTCGCTCAACAAAAAGGTAAAGCGGCTGGCGCTCTTTTCTGCGCTGTCTGACAAGGTTTCGGCCGAGCGGCTGATTGTGCTCGACGCCCTGTCGCTTGAAACTTACAGCACCAAAACCGCCGCGGCGGCCTTAAAGGCCGTTGGGGCGGAGAAGAAAACGCTGGTGGTGCTGGACGACGCCAACCCCGTAGCCGTAAACAGCCTGCGCAACATTGCCGGGGTTACGGTAACCGGCGCCAATTCGGTTAACACCTACGACGTGCTGCACGCCGACTGCCTGGTACTGGTAAAAGCGGCCGTTGAGAAGCTTGAGGAGGTATATGCGTCATGACGAAAGCCGCTCAGGATATTATCCTGGCCCCGGTTATTACCGAAAAAAGCATGGCCGGCGCGCGGGATAGCAAAAAGTTCAGCTTTAAAGTGGCGAACGACGCCAACAAAATTGAAATCGCCAAGGCGGTTGAAGAACTGTTTAAGGTAAAGGTGCAAAAGGTAAACACCCTGCACGTGCGGGGTCGCCGCCGCCGGTACGGCCGGTTTGAGGGGTATACCGCGAGCTGGAAAAAAGCCATTGTCACCCTGACCGCCGACTCCAAGAACATCGAGTTCTTTGAGGGCATGATGTAAGTTAAGGAGCGTGAAGAGAAATGGCGATTAAGCATTACAAACCCACTACCCCCGGCCGTCGCGGCATGACGGTGGTAGATTATTCCGAGCTTTCCAAGGTCGCGCCGGAGCGCAGCCTCCTGGTATCGCTCAAAAAGCACGCCGGCCGCAATTCCTACGGCCGCATTACCGTTCGCCACCACGGCGGCGGCAACCGCAAAAAGTACCGCATTGTGGACTTTAAGCGCAACAAGGGCCAAATGCCCGCCACCGTGCTCACCATTGAGTACGACCCCAACCGCACCGCCAACATTGCCTTGGTGCAGTATGAAGACGGCGAGAAGCGCTACATCATCGCCCCGCTGGGCTTAAAGGTGGGCGACAAGGTGGTTAGCGGAGAAGGCGCCGACATTGTGCCCGGCAACGCCCTGCCCCTTTCGGCCATTCCCACCGGTACCTTTATTCACAACGTAGAGCTTTACCCCGGCAAGGGGGCCCAGCTCGCCCGCGCCGGCGGCTGCATGGCGCAGCTGATGGGCAAAGAGGGCGACAAGTACGCCCTTATTCGCCTGCCCTCGGGCGAAATGCGCTACGTGCCGGTCACCTGCATGGCCACCATTGGCCAGGTGGGCAACATTGACCACAGCAACGTGAACATCGGCAAAGCCGGTAAAAAACGCCACATGGGTTGGCGGCCTGCGGTGCGCGGTTCCGTTATGAACCCCTGCGACCACCCCCACGGCGGCGGCGAGGGCAAGGCGCCCATTGGCCGCTCCGGCCCGGTTACCCCCTGGGGCAAACCGACGCTGGGTTACAAAACCCGCAAGCATCACAACCGGTCTGACAAGATGATTGTCAAGCGCCGCAACGCGAAATAGTGGGCGAAAGGAGTTCTAAACATGGGTAGAAGCGTTAAAAAAGGACCGTTCGTTCAGCCCGTGCTCTTAAAGCGCGTGCAGGAAATGAACAAAACCGGCGAAAAACGGGTGCTCAAAACCTGGAGCCGGGCCTCCACCATCTTCCCGGACTTTGTGGGCCACACCTTCGCGGTGCACGACGGCCGCAAGCACGTTCCGGTTTACGTAACAGAAGACATGGTCGGCCACAAGCTGGGCGAGTTTGCCCCCACCCGCACCTTCCGCGGGCACGCCGGTTCTAAAACGTCTAATTCCGGCAAATAGGCGAAAGGAGAAAATTGAACGATGGAAGCGAAAGCAACCGCAAAATATATTCGCATTTCGCCCCGCAAGGTGCAGGTCGTGCTGGATTTAATCCGCAACCAGCCGGCGGATAAGGCGCTGGCCATTTTGCAGCATACCCCCAAGGCGGCCTGCGAGGTGCTGGAGAAGCTGCTGAAATCGGCCATTGCGAACGCCGAAAATAATCATGATATGGACGGCGCCAACCTGGTGGTAGCGAAATGCTACGCCACCGCCGGCCCCACCCTGAAACGGATGCGCCCCCGGGCGCAGGGCCGCGCCTTCCGCATTTTAAAGAGAACCTCTCATATTACGCTGGTTCTCGCCGAAGCCGAATAAAGAAAGAGGAGGGTTATTATGGGTCAAAAAGTGAATCCCCACGGGTTACGTGTGGGCGTGATTAAAAACTGGGATTCCCGCTGGTTTGCCAAAGACAACGTATTTGGCGACACCCTGGTGGAAGATTATAAGCTTCGCCGGTACCTCCTGCGGCTTTTGGAGCCGGCCGGGGTACCCCGGGTGGAAATTGAACGGGACGCTTCCCGCATTCGCATTTTCATTCACTGCGCCAAGCCCGGCATCGTCATTGGCCGGGGCGGCGCCGAAATTGACAAACTGCGCGCCAATTTGGAGCAAATGCTCGGCCGAACGGTCATTCTCAACATTGTAGAGATTAAAAACCCCGACTTAAACGCGCAGCTGGTGGCCGCCGGCGTGGCCGCGCAGTTAGAAAAACGCGCGTCCTTCCGCCGCGCCATGAAAATGGCCATTGGCCGCGCCATGAAGTTTGGCGCCAAGGGTATTAAAATTCAGGTGTCCGGCCGGTTGGGCGGCGCCGAAATTGCCCGTACCGAGACTTACCACGAGGGCACCATTCCGCTGCAAACCCTGCGGGCGGATATTGACTATGGTTTTTGCGAAGCCAAAACCACCTACGGCCGCATTGGCGTAAAGGTTTGGCTGTACAACGGCGAAGTGCTGCACGACAATCGCCGGCCCGCCAAAAAGGAAGGAGGCGCTCGCTGATGTTAATGCCCAAACGCGTGAAGTACCGCCGCGTGCACCGCGGCCGACTGAAAGGCAAAGCCATGCGGGGCAACACCGTAACCTACGGCGAGTACGGCCTGCAGGCGCTGGAGCCGGCCTGGATTACCTCTAACCAAATCGAGGCCGCCCGTATTGCCATGACCCGCTACACCAAGCGCGCCGGACAGGTGTGGATTAAAATTTTCCCCGACAAGCCCATTACCGAAAAACCGGCCGAAACCCGCATGGGTTCCGGTAAAGGTTCGCCGGAATACTGGGTTTCGGTGGTAAAGCCCGGCCGGGTAATGTTTGAAATCGGCGGCATTGAAGAGTCCCAGGCCAGAGAAGCCATGCGGCTGGCCGCCAACAAGCTGCCCATTAAATGCAAATTTGTTGCCAAAGAGAATGGTGGTGAGTAACTGTGAGAGCAAGTGAATACAGAAGTAAAAGCGCAGAGGAGCTGAATCATGAGCTGGCCTCGCTGAAGCAGGAACTCTTTCAGTTGCGCTTCCAGCTTGCCATCAACCAGCTGGAAAACCCCATGCGCATTAAAGCGGTCAAAAAAGACATCGCGCGGGTAAAAACCATTCTGCGCGAGCAGGAGCTCCTGGCCGCCAAGGGAACGGAGGGTTAAAACAATGAGCGAACGGAATTTGCGCAAAACCAACGTTGGCCTTGTGGTGAGCGATAAAATGGACAAAACCGTGGTTGTGGCCATTCAAGACAACGTAAAGCACCCGCTGTACAAAAAGATTATTAAACGCACCGTAAAGTTTAAAGCGCATGACGAAGAAAACGCCTGCCACGTGGGCGACCGGGTACTGATTATGGAAACCCGCCCCCTCTCGAAAGACAAGAGATGGCGCGTGGTAGAAATCATCGAGCGGGCGAAGTAGGAAAGACAAGGAGGAAACCACTGTGATACAGCAACAGAGTTACCTCAAGGTTGCCGACAACACCGGCGCGAAAGAGCTCATGTGCATTCGCGTTCTGGGCGGCTCCGGCAGGAGATACGCCAACATCGGTGACGTTGTGGTTGCAAGCGTTAAAAAAGCGGCGCCCGGCGGTATGGTGAAAAAAGGCGACGTGGTGCGGGCGGTTGTGGTGCGCACGGCCAAGGGCGTACACCGTGCCGACGGTACCTACATTCGCTTTGACGAAAACGCCGCGGTTATTATCCGCGAAGACAAAAACCCGAGAGGCACCCGTATTTTTGGACCGGTGGCCCGCGAGCTGCGCGATAAAGATTATTTAAAAATCCTGTCGCTCGCTCCCGAAGTGCTTTAAGGGGAGGTAGGCAACATGAAAAAAATGCACATCAAAACCGGCGACACGGTGATGATTTTAAGCGGCAAAGACGTCGGTAAAACCGGCAAGGTGCTGGAGGTAAGCCCCAAAGAGGGCAAGGTGATTGTGGAAGGCCGCAACATTGCCACCAAGCACGTAAAAGGCCGCAAACCCGGCGACCCCGCGGGCTTAGTCAAAGCCGAGGCCGCCATGCACGCCTGCAAAGTCGTTTGCGTTTGCCCCAAATGCGGTAAACCCACCCGTATTGCCACCAAGTTTTACGAGGACGGGAAAAAAGACCGCATGTGCGCCAAATGCAAGGAAATATTTTAAGGTAAGGAGGGCGTAAAACAAGATGGCAAGACTGCAAGAACTGTATCAGAAAGACGCCGCTCCGGCCCTTATGACCAAGTTTGGTTATAAGAGCGTCATGCAAATCCCGAAGCTGGACAAAGTGGTGGTCAACGTAGCCGCCGGCGACGCCCGCGACAACGCCAAGGTGATTGACGCCATTGTGGACGATTTGTCGCAAATTACCGGCCAAAAGCCGGTGGTCTGCAAGGCCCGTAAATCCGTCGCCAACTTTAAGCTGCGGGAGGGCATGAACATCGGCGCCAAGGTTACCCTGCGGGGCGAGAGAATGTACGAATTCATCGACCGGCTGTTTAACGTGGCGCTGCCCCGCGTGCGCGACTTTCGCGGTATTAACCCCAACTCGTTCGACGGCCGCGGCAACTACTCCATGGGCCTGAAAGAACAGTTGATTTTCCCCGAAATCAGCTACGATAAAATCGACAAAATCCGCGGTATGGACATCTGCTTTGTCACCACCGCCAAAACCGACGAAGAGGCGCGTGAGCTCTTACAGCTGCTCGGCGCTCCGTTTGCGAAGTAAGGAGGGCGAACAAAATGGCTAAAACGTCTAAAAAGGTCAGCCAGGCGCGGCCGGCCAAGTTTTCGACCAGAGCGTACAACCGCTGCAAAATCTGCGGCCGCCCCCACGCTTATCTTCGCAAATACGGCGTTTGCCGCATCTGCTTCCGCGAGCTGGCTTACAAGGGCCAGATTCCCGGCATTAAAAAGGCGAGCTGGTAAGCGACCAGGGGCAAAGGTCCCGCACGATTAAAGGAGGAAGAACGGTATGCAAATCACCGATACCATTGCCGATATGCTCACCCGAATTCGCAACGCGAGTTCGGCGCGGCACGACACGGTGGATGTGCCCGCGTCTAACATGAAAAAGGTCATTGCCCAAATTTTGACCGAAGAAGGCTACGTAAAGAGCTTTCAGGTTATTGACGACGGCAAGCAGGGCGTCATTCGGCTGACGCTCAAGTACAACGCCGGCAAAACCCCGGCCATTACCGGCCTGCGCCGGGTAAGCAAGCCAGGGCTGCGCATTTACGCCAACTGCGAAGATTTGCCGCGGGTTATGAAGGGGCTGGGCATCGCCATCATCTCCACCTCCAAAGGCGTTATGACCGACAAGCACGCCCGCCGCGAAAACGTAGGCGGCGAAGTGCTCGCCTTTGTGTGGTAAGGGGGTGCCATAAGACATGTCGAGAATCGGTAAAAAACCCATTGCAATCCCCGCCGGCGTAGAAGTAACGCTGGAGGGTAACACGGTGACCGTAAAAGGCGCCAAGGGAACCCTCTCGCACACCGTGGCCGCACCCATTACGGTTGCGGTTGAGGGGGGCGAGGTCGTGGTTACCCGCCCGAACGACGAAAAAACCAACCGCTCGCTGCACGGGCTTACCCGCACCCTCATTGCCAATATGGTAGAGGGCGTAAGTAAAGGGTATGCCAAAGAGCTGGACGTAGTAGGCGTGGGCTACCGCGCCGCCAAGCAGGGCAAGCAGCTGGTGTTAAACCTCGGCTACTCGCACCAGGTTGTGGTAGACGAGGTAGCGGGCATTTCGATTGAAGTGCCCAACCCCAACAAAATCATTATTTCCGGCGCCGACAAACAGGCTGTGGGTCAGTTCGCGGCCGAGGTGCGGAAAAAACGGCCCCCCGAACCCTACAAGGGCAAGGGCATTCGCTATACCGACGAAGTGGTTCGCCGCAAGGAAGGTAAGGCCGGTAAGGGCGCATAACGCTTGAAGGAGTGATACAAGTATGGTAAACAGACCCGATACCAAAAAAGCCCGCGCCATTCGCCATAAGCGGGTGCGGGGTAAAATCAGCGGCACCGCCGCGTGCCCGCGTTTGAGTGTTTATCGCTCCCTTGCCAACATCAGCGCACAGGTGATCGATGACGAAAAAGGCGTTACCCTGGCGGCGGCTTCCAGCCAGGAGAAAGACTTTGGCCTGTACGGCGGCAACAAAGAAGCCGCGGCTAAAGTAGGCGCCATGATAGCCGAGCGCGCCAAGGCGGCCGGCATTACCAAAGTGGTATTTGACCGCGGCGGCAACATTTATCACGGTCGCGTGCAGCAGCTGGCCGAGGGCGCCCGCGAGGGCGGCCTGGAATTTTAAGGCAGGGAGGAGAACACAAACATGGCAACGAAAATTGACGCGACTACGCTGGATTTGACCGAGCGCGTGGTAGCCATTAACCGCGTTTCTAAAACGGTTAAGGGCGGCCGTATTATCAAGTTCTCCGTTATCGTAGTAGTGGGCGACGGCAACGGCATTGTGGGCTTTGGCCTCGGCAAAGCCAGCGAAGTGCCGGACGCCATTCGCAAAGGCATTGAAGACGCCAAGAAAAACCTCATTAAGGTTTCGCTGCGGGGCACCACCATTCCGCACGAGGTCATTGGCGCTTACGGCGCCGGCCGCGTGCTGCTTAAACCCGCCGCGCCCGGTACCGGCGTGATTGCCGGCGGCCCCGCCCGTGCGGTGCTGGAGACGGTAGGCATTAAAGACATTCGTACCAAGGCGCTGCGTTCCAACAACCCCTGCAACGTGGTGCGCGCCACCATTCAGGGGCTGGCCTCGCTGCGCGACGCCGAGCAGGTTGCGGCGGTTCGCGGTAAGCAGGTTCAGGACATTTTGGGTTAAGGAGGAGCAGCGACATGGCAAAAAAAGCAGAGGCTGCAAGCCTTAAAATTACGCTCAAGGGCAGCTTAATCGGCTCGAACAAAAAGCAAATTGCCAACGCGGCGGCGCTCGGCTTACACAAAGTGGGCGACTGCTGCCTGCAGCCCGCAACCCCGGCGACCCAGGGAAAGATTGAGAAAATCCGCCACCTGGTCGAAGTAACCGAAGCGGAACTTGATTAAGGAGGTGCGAGCAATGAAACTGCATGAACTTTCTACCGTTCCGGGCGCCAACCGGCCCCCCAAACGGGTAGGGCGCGGCCCGGCCTCCGGCCAGGGCAAAACCGCCGGTAAGGGCCACAAAGGCCAAAAGGCCCGTTCGGGCGGCGGCGTCCGCATTGGGTTTGAGGGCGGCCAAATGCCCTTGCAGCGCCGCATCCCCAAGCGGGGCTTTCACAACATTTTCGCAACCCATTACGCAACCGTAAACGTAGCAGAACTTGACAAATTTGAAAACGGCTCAGTCGTCGACGCCGAGGCCCTGAAAGCCGCCGGCCTGATTAAAAAAATGCAGGACGGCGTAAAGGTGCTGGGCAATGGCGAAATTAGCAAAAACCTGACCGTTAAGGCCAAGGCCTTTTCTGCGTCAGCCAAAGCTAAAATCGAGGCTGCCGGCGGAAAGGCTGAGGTGATGTAAGGTGCAGTTGTTTGAGACCATTCGCAACGGTTGGAAAATCGCGGACCTGCGCAAAAAAATCTTCTTTACCCTGTTTATTGTCATACTCTTCCGCATCGGCTCCTTTATTCCGGCGCCCTTTATCGACGCCGCGCGTTTAAGCGAGGCGCTTGCCAACTCTGCGAGCGGCGCAACGCTCTTTAGTTATCTGTCTATTTTAACCGGCGGCGCACTGCAATACGGCGCCATTTTCGCCATGGGCGTGACCCCCTACATTAACAGCTCCATTATTATGCAGCTGCTCACGGTGGCCATTCCCAAGTTAGAGCGCATTGCGCAAGAGGGCGAAGAGGGCCGCAAAAAGATTGCCAAGTACACCCGTGTGGCCACGGTGATTTTGGCGCTCATTCAGGGCGTCGCCTACTACTTCTACCTGCGCAACGACGGTTCGGGTTACCTCACCTACGGCCGGGGCGCCCCGGTGTTTGCCCAAATTTTCACCGCCGTCATTATTGTTACCTGCTTTACCGCAGGCTCGGCGCTGATTATGTGGATGGGCGAGCAGATAGACGATAAGGGCGTAGGCAACGGCATTTCCATTATTCTTTTCGCCGGTATTATCTCCCGCGGGCCTTCGGCCTTTGTGGTGCTCTACAACAACGCCATTGCGGGTAAATGGCCGGTGGTGCTGGCAATTTGCGTTATCTTTTTGCTCATTATCGCCTTCATTGTGTTTATGACGGCGGCCGAGCGGCGCATTCCCATTCAGTACGCCAAAAAGGTGGTGGGCCGCAAAATGTACGGCGGCCAAAACACCCACCTGCCCATTCAGGTCAACATGGCCGGCGTGCTGCCTATCATCTTCGCCAGCTCCATTCTTTCTATCCCCAGCACCATTTTGGCCTTTATGGGCGAGAACAGCCAAAGCGGCTTCGCCAAGTTTTTGCGGCTCTTCTCGTACCAGCAGCCCATTTACGTGGTGCTCTACCTGCTCATGATTATCGGCTTCTCCTACTTCTACGTCAACATTCAGTATAACCCGCAGGAAATGGCCAATAATCTCAAAAACAACGCGGGCGTGATTCCGGGCATTCGCCCCGGCCGCCCCACGGTAGAGTTTATTTCAAAAGTCATTGGCAAAATCACCCTGGTTGGCGCCGTGTTCCTGGGCATTATGGCCGTGCTGCCCATTATTGTGGGCTCCATTGGCGGCATGAACGTGGCGCTGGGCGGTACCTCTATCCTCATTCTGGTAGGCGTTGCGCTTGACACGGTCAAGTCCATCGAGTCGCAGATGATGATGCGGTACTACAAGGGCTTCTTAGACTAAGGACTTTTTCTCGGCAGCCGCCGTTTTTGAACGTAAAACCGGCCGGGCCACCCCGCCCGGCCGCAGGCGGCCGCGAAAGCCGCCATGCCAAAGACCAAACGGTTTAGAGGAAGGATGGGAGAACCCGTGAAACTGGTATTGCTCGGCCCGCCCGGCGCGGGCAAAGGCACCCAGGCGGCGAATTTGTGCGAGCGGTACGGCATTCCCGCCATTTCCACCGGCAACATGATTCGCGCCGCCATTGCCGCCGGTACCCCCATGGGGCTGGCCGCCAAAGCGGTGATTGACCGCGGCGGTCTGGTGGCAGACGACGTGGTGGTGGGCATTGTAAAAGAACGCCTGGCGCAGCCCGACTGCGAAGCCGGTTTTGTGTTAGACGGCTTCCCCCGCACCATTCCCCAGGCGGAGGCGTTGGAGGCGCTGGGGGTAGAGCTCGACGCCGTAGTAGAGCTGGAGCTGGCAGACGAAACCATTATTCAGCGCATGAGCGGCCGCCGGGTTTGCCCCGACTGCGGCGCTTCTTACCACCTGACCTACCAGCCGCCAAAGGCAGAGGGCGTCTGCGACGAGTGCGGCGCGGCCCTTAGCTGCCGGGCGGACGACATGCCCGAAACGGTGGCCGAGCGGCTGCGGGTTTACCATAGCCAAACGGCGCCCCTTTCCGCCTTTTACCGCGAGCGGGGGCTGCTGCGCACCGTGCAGGGGCAGGAACAGGTGGCCGACACCACCGCCCTTATGATGAAGGCGGTTGAGGATTTGGCATGATAGTGCTCAAAACCTCGCACGAGCTCGCCCTGATGAAGCGCGCCTGTGCGCTTTCGGCCGGGGCGCTGCAAATCGCGGGCGAGGCGGTGCGGCCGGGGGTCACGACCTACGAGATTGACCAGCTGGCCCGCCGGTTTATAGAACGGCACGGTGGTAAACCCAACTTTTTGGGCTATGCCGGGTACCCGGCGACCGCCTGCATTTCGGTAAACCACCAGGTGATACATGGCATACCGTCAAAACGCACCGTGTTACAAGAGGGCGACGTGGTGAGTATCGACCTCGGCGCCACCTTAGACGGAATGAACGGCGACAACGCCGCCACTTTCGCCGTCGGGCGGGTTTCGCCCGAGGCGCAGCGGCTGATGGACGTGACCGAGCAGGCCCTGTATAAGGGCATTGAGGCGGCGCGTGCCGGCGGCAGAATCGGCGATATTTCCGCAGCGGTGCAGCGCCATGCAGAGGCAGCGGGCTTTTCGGTGGTGCGGCAGTTTGTGGGCCACGGCGTGGGCGCCAAGCTGCACGAGGAACCGGAGGTGCCCAACTTTGGCCGCGCCGGTCACGGCGTGCGGCTGCTGCCCGGCATGACCCTGGCCATTGAACCGATGATTAATATGGGTACGCCCGACGTTCGCACGTTACAAGACGGTTGGACGGTCGAAACGGCCGACGGCAAGCTGTCGGCGCATTTCGAGCATACCATCGCCGTTACAACCGACGGGCCGGTGATTTTAACCCGGCCGTAAAGGAGGGGCGATGGACCGAACCTACCAGGTTGGGCGAGTGGTGCTTTGTAAGGCCGGCCGAGAAAAAGGCCGCCTGCTCTGCGTCGTCGGCAGCGAAGGCGAAGGCAGCGAACAAACCTTGCTGCTGGCCGACGGCAAAGAACGGCCGCTGGAACGGCCCAAGGCCAAAAATCCAAAGCACGCCGCGCCCACCCATACCGTATTAGACAGCGGCTCAATGTCTACCAACCGCTCCCTGCGCCGGGCGCTCGCCGCCCTGGCGGCAGAAAAAACAGGGAGCAACCGGCCAAACGGCAACGGGAGAGGGGGAAGCTGATATGTCAAAGCAAGACATGATAGAAGTAGAAGGAATCGTAAAAGAAGTGCTGCCCAACACTATTTTTAAGGTAGAGCTTCAAAACGGTCACGTGATTACCGCCCATATCTCCGGCAAGCTGCGCATGAACTATATTCGCATTCTGCCGGGCGATAAGGTAACGGTGGAAATGACGCCCTACGACCTCACCCGCGGCCGTATTACCTGGCGTTCCAAATAGCTTTAGGAGGGAAAAAGCATGAAAGTCAGACCTTCTGTCAAAAAAATATGCGATAAATGTAAAATTATTAAGCGCAAGGGCCGGGTTATGGTCATTTGCGAAAACCCGAAGCACAAACAGCGTCAAGGGTAAGCCTTGCAACACGATTTTGGAGGTGCATTAGTAACATGGCACGTATTTCAGGTGTGGATTTGCCCCGTGAAAAGCGAATCGAAATTGGCCTGACCTACATTTTCGGCATCGGCCGCAAAACGGCCAACGACATTTTGGCCGCTACCGGCGTAAATCCCGATACCCGCGTGAAGGATTTGACCGAAGACGACGTAGCGAAGCTGCGCGAATACATCGACCACAACGTAACGGTAGAGGGCGATTTACGCCGCGACATCGCGTTTGACATTAAGCGGCTGATTGAAATCGGCTGCTACCGGGGCATTCGTCACCGCAAGGGCCTTCCTGTGCGGGGTCAGCGTTCTAAAACCAACGCGCGCACCCGTAAGGGTCCCCGCAAGACCATTGCCAATAAGAAGAAGTAAGCAGGAGGGACAGTATTATGGCAACCAAGGGTAAAAAAACCACCACCCGTCGCCGCGACCGCAAAAATATTGAGCGCGGCGCCGCCCATATTCAATCGACCTTCAACAACACCATCGTTACCATTTCAGACGTAAACGGCAACGCCATTTCCTGGGCTTCTGCCGGTGAAATGGGCTTCCGCGGCTCGCGCAAGTCTACCCCCTTTGCCGCCCAAACGGCGGCAGAAACGGCCGCCAAAGCGGCCATGGAGCACGGGCTGAAATTTGTGGAAGTGTTTGTGAAGGGCCCCGGCTCCGGCCGGGAGGCCGCCATTCGTGCGCTGCAGGCCGCTGGGCTGGAGGTCACCATGATTAAAGACGTGACCCCCATTCCCCACAACGGCTGCCGCCCGCCGAAACGGCGCCGCGTTTAATTTGGAGGTGTAAGATATGGCAAGATATACCGGTGCGGTCTGCAAGCTCTGCCGCCGCGAGGGCCAAAAGCTCTTTTTAAAGGGCGACCGCTGCTATTCTGGCAAATGTTCTATGGACCGGCGCTCCTACGCCCCCGGTCAGCACGGCCAAAGCCGCAAAAAGGCTTCGGAATACGGCCTGCAGCTTCGCATGAAGCAAAAGGCCCGCCGCTACTACGGCGTGCTGGAAAGCCAGTTTCATCATTATTTTGAAATCGCCGAGCGCAAAACCGGCGTAACGGGCGAAAACCTGCTGCGCCTGCTGGAAAGCCGGCTGGACAACGTGGTGTATCGCTGCGGCTGGGCTTCTTCGCGCCCCGAGGCGCGCCAGCTGGTGCTGCACAACCACTTTACGGTAAACGGCAAAAAGGTCAACATCCCCTCTTACCTGTTAAAGGCGGGAGACGTGATTGCCATTTCTGCCCGCAGCCGGTCTTCTGAAAAAATCAAGTCGGTCGTCGAGGCCTGCGCCGCCCGTCCGCGGCCGGAATGGCTGAGCGTTAACGCCGATACGCTGGAGGCTAAGGTAGTGAACCTTCCCACCCGCGAGCAGATTGACGCCCCCATTGAAGAGCAGTTAATCGTTGAGTTCTACAGCAAGTAATGCTGGTGAAAACGGCAACGAAACCATGCTGCTTTTTGGCAAGTCAACGTACAATGAAGGAGGGTTCTGAATGATAGAAATCGAGAAGCCCAGAATTGAAACCGAAGAACTGGCGGCCGACGGCACTTACGGCCGGTTTGTGGTAGAACCGCTGGAGCGGGGCTACGGCACAACCCTCGGCAACAGCCTGCGGCGGGTGCTGCTTTCGTCTTTACCAGGCGTTGCGGCCACTTCGGTGAAATTCGACGGTGTGGTGCATGAATTTTCCACCATTGACGGCGTGAAAGAAGACGTTACCGAAATCGTTTTAAACCTAAAAGGTCTAACGGCCAAAATCCACGGAGACGGCCCGAAGATTGTATACGTAGAGGCCGAGGGCCCCTGCGAAGTAACCGCCGCCGACATGAAAGTTGACAGCGAAGTAGAAATCCTGAACCCCGAAATGCACATTGCCACCCTGGCGGAGGGCGCTCATTTCTTTATGGAATTAACGCTCGACAAGGGCCGCGGCTATGTGCCGGCCGACCGCAACAAGCAAGAGATGAACACCATCGGCGTCATTCCGATGGACTCCATTTACACCCCGGTCAACAAGGTAAACTACACGGTAGACAATACCCGCGTAGGCCAAATTACCGACTTTGACCGCCTCTCGCTGGAGGTTTGGACCAACGGCACCATTTCGGCGGAAGACGCGGTGTCGCTTGCCGCTAAAATCATTACCGAACACCTGAATTTGTTTGTAAACCTTTCGGCTGCCGCCGCCGGTGCGGACATTATGGTAGAAAAAGGCGAATCGGGCAAAGAAAAGGTGCTGGAAATGACCATTGAGGAGTTGGATTTGTCGGTTCGCAGCTTCAACTGCCTCAAGCGGGCGGGCATTAACACCGTAGAGGATTTAATCAGCAAAACCGAAGACGATATGATGAAGGTGCGCAACCTCGGCCGCAAGTCGCTGGAAGAAGTTATTAACAAGCTGGCGACCCTCGGCTTTACCCTGCGCAAGGAAGAACTGTAACCGCAACCGCTTAGGAAAGGAGTGACTGCAAATGCCAGGCACCAGAAAACTCGGCAGAAAATCCGACAGCCGCAAAGCCATGCTGCGGGCCATGGTGACCTATTTGCTGGATAACGGCAAGCTGGAAACCACCGTAACCCGCGCCAAAGAAGTACGGGCGATGACGGAAAAGTATATTACCATTGGCAAAACCAACACCCTCGCCGCGCAGCGGCAGGCACGGGCTTACATCACCAAACCCGGCGTGGTGAAAAAGCTCTTTGAGGAGATTGGCCCCGCTTACGCTTCGCGCAACGGCGGCTATACCCGCATTGTTCGCATCGGCCCCCGCCGGGGCGACGCGGCCGAAATGGCCGTAATTGAGCTGGTCGACTAACCCCTTCGGCCCGCTTGACGCCCGGCAAATCCCCGGGCACAATGCTAAAGCGCGGTGCAGCGTCAAAATTGGCGCTACACCGCGTTTTAGTTTTTTCCCGCCTTTTTGAAAAAAGGCGGCCGAAAAACTTTTCATCCCGCCTTTTCACAAAGGCGGGATGTTTGGTAGACAAAAAAGGGAGGTTGAAGCCCACTTTTTTGAAAAGGCGGGCCGGGGTCGGCGGCAGCACAGCATAGCCGTCGCAAGGGCGCTTACAACCGGGCGGGCGGAAAATTAAGTTGACAAAAACAAAATATGTTGTATAATAAAGTCGTGGAAACCCACCGTCGATGCCGAGTCTTTGCCTTTTTGGCGCCCGGCTTGGCGGCGTGCGGTAAAGGTAAGGGAAGCCGAACCCATATCGGTTTTCGGTTTTTCTCACCAAAAAGACGGTTGCCTGGCATCCCGCGAGAGCGGAATGGAGGCGTGTGTATAGCCCTCGCGGGAAATGGTTTCTCGAAGGGAGGCGATACATATTACTCTTCAAGATTTGTTTTGGGTTGTTTCCATCGTCTGGATTTTGCTTCAGGCGTGGGATAAACTTCATAACAAAAAGAAGTGAGCCGTCTGCTGGAACAGAACGGCCCACGGTTGCGTGAAGATACTCTTCACAATACGATGAGTTGTAATGTGTGGCAACCGTCTGGGTTTCCACGCCTTTTATTATACACACCTTCTACCGATTTGTCAAGTATCAAATGAAACCGGACAGTGAACGTCACAATAAAAAGGAGTGGGCCGTCTGCTGCAACAGAACGGCCCACGGGTTTGTAAAGCATAGCTTCACAAACTAAATGAAATGTATATTGTGGCAACCGTCCGGGTTTCCACGCTTTTATTGTACACGGCCTTTTTCGGTTTGTCAAGGGTCTTTATCATCCATGGGCGGCGGCTACTCGCCCTTGCCGTCTTCAAACCCCACCAGCAGGCCGCCGGGTTCGCAGTAGTAGCTGCACAGGCCGCCGTTTTGGCAAATGTCTACGTCGCAGTGGGGGTGTTCCGCCCGCAGCAGCTCTTTTAGGTGGCGGGCGCCCGCCTCGTTTTGGGTGTGGGCAATGCGCACCCGGCCGCCGGCGTAGCCCATTTTTTTCATCTCATTTAAAAAGACGGGGAAGACCTGCTTCTCGCCCCGGCACTTGTGCAGGGGGTGTAATTCGCCCGCCGGGCTGGCGCAGCCGAAAATGCGAATGCCCAAAATGCCTACAATTTTGGCCAGCGCGGGGTTCACCCGACCGTTGCGGGCAAAATTTTCTACCGAGGCAAGGGCAAACACCAGGTGGGTGTGGGCAGCGTAGTCGGGCAGCCGCCGCTCGATTTCGTCAAAGGTACAGCCGCTGTCGACCCACTCGCATATCCGCTCGATGATAACCTGTAGCTCCGGCCCGGTAGAGCGGGTGTCCAGCACCGCCACGCGGGCGCCGGGGTGCACCTCCGTGCGGTAGGTTTCGGCCGCCTGCAAGGCCGCCGCGTAACCGCCTGAAATGCCGCTGGTCTGGCTGATTGCCACCACCTCGTCGGCGTCGCCAAAGGCCTCCAGCCACTCGGCCACGTTGGGGCAAGAGGTGGCGGTTTTGCCCTTGTAATGCCGCAGGTCGTTTACCATACCGGCAACGTCCAGCCGGCCGTCGTCTACGTACTCCCGCTCGTCGGTGCGAATTTTCAGCGGCACCACGGCGTAGGGGCGCTCGCCCAGCGAAAAGACGTTAGAAGAAGAATCGGCTACGATTTTAAATTTTAACATAACATCACCATTTTTTGCAAAAACAAAGAGGTTGCGCGGGCCGCCCAACGGGCGCCCGAATGGAACGCCCCTATTATATCGGTTTTTCAATACCTTGTCAAGGGGTTTTTGGTGTTTTTTTAGGGGTTTTCGCTTGACTTTTCTCGACAATGGGGGTAGAATACAAACAACAGACCAAAAAAGAGAGGAAGAACCCCTATGCCGCAGGCCGACCAAACCATGCTGAACGCCGTGCAGTCTTTTCGCCTGCCCCGGTTTGACGAAATTCCCGACGTGGGGCTGTATTTAGAGCAAACGGTCAAATACGTAAACGAATATTGCCGGGCGCTGGGCGGGGCGACCCTTACGAGCTCTATGGTGAGCAATTACGTTAAAATGGGGCTGGTAGAAAACGCCGTCAAAAAACAGTACGGCCGCACCCAAATTGCCACCCTGATATTTATCGCGGTGGTCAAAAGCGTGCTGTCGCTTGAGAACATTCGCCTGATGGTAGAGCTGCAAAAAAAGAGCTACGACGGCCGCGCCGCCTACGACTACTTTTGCGGCGAAACCGAGGGGGCGGTGGCCAACGTGTTTGGCGAGCGCCGCACCCTGCCGGCCATAACCGACGACTGGCCGGAAGAAAAGCTGATGCTGCGCAACACCATTGTGGCGGTGGCCCACAAAATGTATGTGGAGCGCTTTTTTGCCGCCGTGCGCGAGCAGCAGGCCGCCGCAGAAGCAGCCGCAGACAAAGCCGCCGGGGAATAGGGGGTATCCTCCCCCGCGCCGGTTTTTTCGCCGCACCCACGCCGGTTAGCTTTGCAGGCTTTTAAAGCGGTAAAAGGCGCCGCGCTTTGCCATTAGTTCCTCCCAGGTGCCGTACTCTACGCAAACGCCGTTTTCTATTACGGCGATTTTATCCGCTCCGCGAATGGTCGAAAGCCGGTGGGCCACAATAAAGGTGGTGCGGTTTTTGGCCAGCCGGTCTATGGCGTCTTGAATGAGCTTTTCCGACACCGTGTCGAGCGCCGAGGTGGCTTCGTCAAACAATATGACGCTGGCGTTGCGTATCACGGCGCGGGCAATGGCAATACGCTGTTTTTGCCCGCCAGAGAGCTTGTCGCCGTGCTCGCCCACCACGGTGCCGAGGCCGTAGGGCAGCTTGGCAATCACTTCTTCCAAATTGGCCGCCCGCACGGCGTTTTGCAGCTCTTCTTCCGTATAATGGGCGAGGCCGTAGGTAATGTTATCCCGAATGGTGCCGGCAAACAGCACGGAATTTTGGGGCACCACGGCAATGTGCGAGCGGTAGCTGCGCAGGTCGATTTCGTTCATGTCTTTGCCGTCTACCAGCACCCGCCCGGCGGTGGGGTGGTAAAAGCCTATCGCCATGTTCAGCACGGTGGATTTGCCGGAGCCGGATTCCCCCACCAGCGCAATGGTTTCGCCCGGC
>CANQGN010000007.1 GCA_947623215.1 uncultured Clostridia bacterium | reverse complement strand
GTGGAGCTATACGGTTGCAAAAGCGTCAAAAAAAGCGTTAGCCCCTAAAATGACGCATTTTAGGGGCTTCTCTACCGATGTCGGTCAGCACCGCCTTTACCTCCGGGTAGGGCATAGAAAACCGCTGGCTTAAATAGCGCAGCGAAGCGCCGAGCTCACCATGCGGGCCGCCATACTGGCTGATAATGGCTTTGGCGAGCTTGGGGTTGGGCGTTTTGATTTTTACCGGGTATTGCAGTCGTTTTTCATATTGAAACATGCTTCATTTCGCCTCCTCGTTTTCCCACGGCCAGGGGGAGCATACCCATTTCCAGCTGGCGTCGCCAAAATCGTCGGCGGCGCTTAAGGGGCCGTAGAGCTTCTCGTATTCGCGGGTTAGGCGGTCGGCCGTTTCGGTGTATTGCCGAAAGCGGGCGAGCGCCTGCCGATCGGCCGGGTGGGTGTCAAGGTAAATGTGCAGCTCCCAGGCCGCAAAGCGGGCGACCGAGAGCTTTTGCAGCAGCTTTTCGCGTTCGTTCACAGCGTTTGCCCCCGCTTTCCGGTAAAGGGTTTGTACAGTTCGTTAAACACGGTGCCCCGGCGAAAGCCCTCTTCGGGCGACGCCATGTCGCAGGTTTGCTGAAAGGGAACATAGGCAATTGCCAGCGACCGCTCGGCCGGCAGCGGCGCGGGGGGCGCGGGCGTGCGTTCCAAAAATTCGCTTAGCGACGTCATACCAAAAACTCCTTTCGTTATTTCCCTTAAGTTCCTTTTGTTTCCCTTGCGGGCGCGGGCAGGCGGCGGCCTGTCCGTTATTACTTTATGCGCCGAGCGCAAAAGGGTTCCGCAAAAGGGGAGAAGAAAAGAAGGCGCGAAAAAAAGCCGGGTTTTTCTTCAAAAACCCATTGACAAACCCCGGCGGATTGAGTATAATTAACAAGCTGATGTTAATTTTTAACATTTTGCAACAAAGTACATGCAAGAGCGGGCAGGAGGGAATGTGGTGAGTTTTAACCGCCGAGAGAAAATCCTGGAGCTTTTACGCGAGCAGGATACCATTATGCTCAAAGATTTGGAGCGGCAGTTCCCTGAAGTTTCCAGCATGACCCTGCGCAGAGACTTGGAATTTTTTGAAAAAATTGGCGAGGCGATCCGCATTCGCGGCGGCGCTCGGCATATTAAATCCCTCGGTACGCAAGAGGATTTGTATGCGCTGCGCGCCGTAAAAAACCCCGCCGCCAAAGAGCGGATTGCCCGCATAGCCGCCGGCTATGTGGAGACGGGCCGCTCTATTTTTATGGATTCCGGTTCTACCGGCATGAGCTTTGCCCGTGCCCTGCCGGATCTCAATCTTTCTATTTTAACCGGCGCCCCCAACGTGGCGATGGAGGTCTCGAAACGCTTTAAGCCCAACGTCACCCTCATCGGCGGGCTGATTAACCGCAACACCCTTTCGGCCTCCGGGGCGCAGTCGCTGCAATTTATTCAAAATTTAAATTTTGACATCGCCTTTTTGGTGGCCTCGGCCTTTTCGCTGGACGCCGGCTTTACCTGCGGCAATTCCGACGAATGCGAGCTCAAACGGGCCATTTCGGCCAAAGCCCACCGCACCATTGTAATGGTAGACAGCTCCAAGTTTGAAAAATCCATGCCCTACACCTTTGCCACCTTGGGGGGCGTAGACGTGCTGATTACCGATTTGCGCCCGCAGGAGGCGGTGCTCAACGCCGCCAGAGCGTGCAGCACCAAGGTGATTTACGAATAACCGCTCACAATCAATATTGATTTAATATATTGTTTGCGTAAATTTTGAAGGAGGAATCATCCATGGCAACACCTGTAATGATGCCGAACGTGGGCATTACAGTAGAAAGCTGTATTTTGACCACCTGGCATAAAAAGAAAGGAGACGCCGTTAAAAAAGGCGACGTGCTGTTTACCTATGAAACGGACAAGTCCACGCTGGACGAAGAGTCGCCTGTAGACGGCATTATGCTCGAGCAGTTCTTTAACGAAGACGACGACGTAAAGGTTATGACCAACGTGTGCGTAATTGGCGCAGAAGGGGAGAGCACGGCGGAATTTGCCCCCGCAAAAGAGGGTGACGAAGCCCCCGCCCCGGCGGCAGAAGAAGCCCCGGCGGCAGCCCCCGCCGCCGCCCCCGCTGCGGCTGCGGAAGTTGCCGCCGCCCCGGCGGCCGGCGCCGGCGAATTTGTAAAAGCCTCGCCCCGCGCCAAAGCGCTGGCGGCCAAAGCAGGGGTAGACCCCCGGTATGCCGGCGCTACCGGGCCGGACGGCCGGGTGATTGAGCGCGACGTGCGCACGCTGATAGAAAACGGCCCCTCCGCCACGCCTGCCGCCGCCGGCGCTTTTGCGGGCCAGGCCGGTACCGGCATGGGCGGCAAGTTTGCCGTGGGCGACATCGGCGCCGCCGCCCCCGCGGCCGAAGCTGCCGCTGCCCCGGCTGCGGAGTATGTGGACGAAAAAATGCCCACCATTCGCAAGACCATTGCCAAGCAAATGGTTTCTTCTCTTTCTACCGCCGCGCAGCTTACCCATACCCTCAGCTTTGACGCCACCGAGATTATGGCCTTCCGCAAAAAGGTCAAAAACGCCGGCGAGGCTATGGGGCTGAACAACATTACCTTAAACGATATTCTGCTTTACGCCGTCTCGCGCGTGCTTTCGGGCGAGGCCCACCGGGCGCTCAACGCCCATTTACTGAACGGCGACACCATGCGCTACTTTACCAACGTGCACCTGGGCATTGCGGTAGACACCCCCAAGGGCCTGCTGGTGCCCACGCTGCACAACGCCAACCTAAAGAGCCTGAACGACATTTCGGCCGAGGCCAAAAAACTGGCCAAAACCTGCCAGGAGGGGGCCGCTACCCCCGACCTGCTGCAAGGCGCCAGCTTTACCATTACCAACCTTGGTTCGTTTGGCATAGAGAGCTTTACCCCGGTCATTAACACCCCGCAGGTAGCCATTTTGGGGGTAGGCACCATTACCACCCGCGTGCGGGAGGTAAACGGCGAAATCAAGACCTACCCGGCCATGAGCCTGTCGCTGACCTACGACCACCGCGCGGTAGACGGCGCCCCCGCCTCTCGCTTTATGGTGGACCTCAAAAACGCATTGGAGAATTTCTCTATTTTGCTGAGCAAATAAACGGAGGAGCTGCGAATGGAACTGTTTGATTTAATCGTGTTGGGTGGCGGCCCCGGCGGCTACAATGCGGCCGAAAAGGCCGCCAAAGGCGGGCTTAAAACCCTGCTCATTGAAAAACGGGCGCTGGGCGGCGTTTGCTTAAACGAGGGCTGCATTCCCTCTAAGGCGCTGCTTTACTCTGCCAAAGTGCTGGACTACTGCCACCACGGCGAGGCCTACGGCGTTACCTGCGGGGAGGCGACCATTGACCAGAAAAAGGTGATTGCCCGCAAAGCGCGGGTGGTGAAAACGCTGGTCTCCGGCGTTGCCTCTAAAATGAAGAAAAACGGCGTAAAGGTCGTCAGTGCGCAAGGCACCATTCAGGGCCGGGGCGACGAGGGCTTTTTGGTAGAGGCCGAGGGCACCGTGTACTGCGGCAAGCAGATGTTAATCTGCGCCGGGTCCGAAGCGGTGGTTCCCCCCATTCCGGGGCTGCGCGAAGGCCTGGCAGACGGCTTTGTGCTCACCAACCGCGAGATTTTGGATTTGGATACCATTCCCGAAAAGTTAGTGGTTATCGGCGGCGGCGTTATCGGCCTGGAAATGGCCTCTTACTTTAACTCGGTAGGCAGCAAGGTCACCGTGGTAGAGATGCTGGATAAAATCGCCGGCCCCACCGACCGCGAGATTTCTAACATCTTAATGAACGACTACGCCAAAAAGGGCATTACCTTTAAGCTGGGCTGCAAGGTAACGGAAGTCGGCGGCGGCAAGGTAACCTTTGAAGAAAACGGCCAAACCCAGTCGGTAGAAGCCGACAAGGTGCTGTGCGCTATCGGCCGGCGGCCGGTTACCACCGGTTACGGGCTGGAAACCCTGCACGTAGAGCTGGAGCGGGGCGCCATTAAAACCGACGAATTTATGAAAACCAACGTGGCCGGGCTGTACGCCGCCGGCGACGTAAACGGCAAAATTATGCTGGCCCACACCGCTTACCGCGAGGGCGAAGTGGCCGTGAACAACATGCTGGGCAAAAAAGACCGGATGCGCTACAACGCCATTCCCAGCGTGATTTACACGAACCCGGAGGTCGGCAGCGTAGGCGAAACGGAAGAATCGGCCAAAGCCAAGGGGTATGACGTGGAAACGGTTAACCTTTCCATGCTCTACTCCGGCCGGTACGTGGCCGAAAACGAAGGCGGCGACGGCATTGTAAAGGTGATTGTGGACAAACAGTACCACCGGGTGCTGGGGGTGCACATGATCGCCAACTACGCGGCGGAAATCATTTACGGCGCGGCCATGATGATTGAAACCGAAGCCACGCTGGACAACTTAAAAGAAGTGGTCTTTCCGCATCCCACCGTTTGCGAGGTCATTCGGGAAGCGCTGTTTGAAGTTCAATAATCTGAAAAGGAGTCAGAATTATGCCTAAATCCATGTATGTCAAGCCGGAAGAAAAGTTTGCAAAACGGACCATTACCTTTCAGGATATTCCGGTTTGCGAGTACGACAAAACGGTGAAGGACGAAAAAGCCAACTTCACCAAAGAAGAGTTCCTGGGTATGTACGCCGATATGGTGGCCATTCGGGAATTCGAGACCATGCTGCAATCCATTAAATTGCAGGGCGAGTACAACGGCAAAAAGTTTACTTACCCCGGCCCCTCTCACCTTGCCATTGGCGAAGAGGCTACCGCTGTTGGTCAGGCTTTCACGCTGGGGGTAGACGATTTTATCTTCGGTACCCACCGCAGCCACCACGAGGTAATTGCCAAGGGCCTTTCGGCCATTGCCAAGCTGTCGGACGAAGAGCTGGTCAAGATTATGGAAGGCTTCAACGGCGGCAAGAACTACGAAATCATTAAAAAGCACACCACCGGCAAAACCACCAAAGAGGTGGCCCGCGACTTCTTTATGTACGGCATTACCTGCGAGCTCTTTGCCAAAGACAACGGCTTTTCGCGGGGGCTGGGCGGTTCCATGCACGCCTTCTTCCTGCCCTTCGGCATTTTCCCCAACAACGCCATTGTAGGCGGTTCCGCCCCCATTGCCACCGGCGTGGCCCTTTACAAAAAGTGCAACAAAAAGCCGGGCATTGTGGTAGCCAACGCCGGCGACGGCGCTGCGGCGCGCGGCCCAGTGTACGAATCCATGAACTTTGCGGCCATGGACCAGTACAACGAGCTGTGGGAGGACGGCTACAAAGGCGGTCTGCCCATCATCTTTAACTTTAACAACAACCACTACGGCATGGGCGGCCAGACCAAGGGCGAAACCATGGCTTACGGCGACCTGGCGCGGCTGGGCTGCATTGCCCAGAACCAGATGAACGCCGAGCGCATTAACGGCTGGAACCCGCTGGCGGTCATTGACGCTTACAAGCGGAAACGGAAATTGCTGGAAGAGGGCAAAGGCCCGGTGCTGCTGGACGTGGTAACCTATCGTCTCTCCGGTCACTCCACCTCTGACGCCATGAGCTACCGCACCAAGGAAGAAGTGGACGATTGGGCTTCGCACGACCCGCTGACCGTCTTCCCGCAGCAGATTATCGACGCCAAAGTGGCCACCAAGAAAGAAGTGGAAGCGGTACGCGACGCCGTGATTGACCGCAACCACAGAATGTTTGAGCTGGCTTCTGACCTGGAAATCTCGCCCTACACCGATTACAACGAGCACCCCGACCACATTGAAAGCCTCATGTTCTCGAACGGCGACGTGCCGAAGATGGACGACCGCGAGTGCGAAGTACGCCAGCCCAAAGAGGAGAACGAGCGGGTGAAAAAGATTGCCCGGTCGCAGCGCTATGCGTTTGACGAGAACGGCAAGCCCTACTCCAAAGCCAAGGTGTACAACATCCGCGACGGTCTGTTTGAGGCCATTATGGATAAATATTACGAAGACCCCACGCTGGTGGCTTACGGCGAAGACGTGCGCGACTGGAACGGCGCGTTCGCCGTCTACCGCGGCCTTACCGAGGCGCTGCCTTATCATCGCCTGTTTAACGCCCCCATTGCGGAATCTGCCATTGTGGGTTCGGCGGTAGGCTACGCCATGGCCGGCGGCCGGGTAATTGCCGAGCTGATGTATGCCGACTTCATTGTTTGCTCGGGCGACGAAGTGTTTAACCAAATGGCCAAATGGCAGGCTATGTCGGCCGGCGGGCTGAAAATGCCGCTGGTGCTGCGGGTGCCCGTAGGCTTTAAATACGGCGCCCAGCATTCGCAAGACTGGACCGGCCTTTGCGCCCACGTGCCCGGCCTCAAAGTGGTTTACCCCGTAACGCCGTATGACGCGAAGGGTCTGATGAACACCGCCCTCAAAGGCACCGACCCGGTTTGCTTCTTTGAAAGCCAGCAGCTCTACGATAAGGGCGAAGAATTTGTAAAAGAAGGCGTGCCGGAGGGCTACTACGAGGTTCCGTTTGGCGAACCGGCCGTTCGCACCGAAGGCAAGGACGTAACCATTCTTACCATTGGCGCCACCCTTTACACGGCGCTGGAGGCCGAAAAGATGCTGCGCGAGCAGTACGGCATTACGGCCGAAGTCATCGACGCCCGTTCGGTGGTTCCCTTCAATTATGAAAAGGTGATCGAATCGGTCAAAAAGACCGGCCGCATTGTGCTGGCCAGCGACGCCGTAACCCGCGGCAACATTTTGAACGACATGGCCCAAAACATCACCAACCTGGCCTTTGATTACTTAGACGCGCCGCCGGTCGTGGTGGGTTCGCAAAACTGGATTACCCCCGCCGCCGAGTACAAAGAGCAGTTCTATCCCCAGGCCAGCTGGATTTTGGACGCCATTCACGAGCGCATTCTCCCCATTCCCGGCTACGTTGCCAAACACAGCTTTACCAATGAGGAAATGCTGCGCAAAGCCAAAAAAGGCGTTTAATGGTTTGTAGACCGTATTTTGATTGAATGCCGGGGCTGTTTCATCGCTGTTGAACCGTCGGTGAAGCAGCCCCCTTCCTTTAAGGCAACGGCTGAAGGGGGAATCCTTATGCGCGTTGTAGACCTTGCTACCACCGACCCTTACCGCAATTTGGCCACGGAGGAATACCTGCTGCGGCAAATGAGCGGCGACTTTTTTATGCTTTGGCAAAACGAACCCTGCATTGTGGTGGGGCGCAACCAAAACACGGCGGCCGAAATTAACCGGGAGTATGTGGACGAGCACCACCTTGCCGTGGTGCGGCGGCTGACCGGCGGCGGCGCGGTGTTTCACGATTTGGGCAATTTGAACTATACCTTTATAGAAGAAGGGGCGGCAGACAAATTCGGCAACTACGGCGTTTTTTGCCAGCCCATATTAGAGGTTTTGCAGTCTATGGGGGTTGCGGCGAAGCTGAGCGGCCGCAACGATTTGCTCATTGACGACAAAAAATTCGCCGGTAACGCCCAAACCCTTTGGCACGGCCGCATGATGCACCATGGCTGTATCATGTTTGCGGCAAACGTGAGCCAACTCTCCGAAGCGCTGCGGGTGAACCCCTTAAAAATTCAAAGCAAGGGCATCCAGTCGGTGCGCAGCCGGGTAACCAATATTACCGAGCATTTGCCCGCCCCCATGACCATGGAAGAATTCCGTCAGCGCATTTTAAAAGCCGTGCTGGCAAAGCCCGGCAACGAGCTTTATCGCCTTACGGCGGCGGACGAAAGCAAAATCGACCGGTTGTACCGCGAAAAGTACCATACCTACGACTGGAATTTCGGCTTCCCCAAAGAATACGCCTTTCAAAAGGATACCCTCTTTGCGAGCGGCTTGGTTACGGTTTCCATGAACATTCAGGCCAATTGCATTGCGGCTTTCTCGGTACACGGCGACTTTTTTGGCATTCGCGAGGTATCGGCATTTGAAGAAGCCATGGTGGGAACCGCCTATACGCCGCAGGCGGTTTTAGAACGGTTCAAGCAATTGGAATTTTCGGATTATTTTGCCGGTATTACGCCGGAAGAATTTGTAAAAGCCATGTTTTAATGGCAAAAGAAGAGAGGATGAAACTTGCATGAAAGCAGTTATGTATGGCGCCGGTAACATCGGCCGGGGCTTCATTGGCCAGCTGCTGTCGCAGTCGGGCTACGAGGTAGCCTTTGTAGACGTGGCCGAGCCGGTCATCGAGCAGCTCAACCGCCAGCACCAGTACCCCGTGCGCATTTTGTACGGCGACCGGTATGAAGAAAGCATGGTGCAAAACGTAAGCTGTGTAGATGGCAAAGATACCGGCGCCGTGGCCGAGGCCATTGCCGAGGCGGACGTAATGGCTACCGCCGTGGGGGTAAATATTCTGAAATTCATCATCGGCAACATAGCCGCCGGGCTGAAAAAGCGGTGGCAAGACCCCACCAAAGCCCCCTTAAACATCATCATCTGCGAAAATCTCATCGGGGCGGACGCCTACTTAAAGGGCGAAGTGGCCAAGCTGTTAAACGACGAAGAAAAGAAGCTGCTGGACGAAAAAGTGGGCTTTGTAGAGGCTTCTATCGGCCGCATGGTGCCGGTGCAGACCGACGAAATGAAGGGCGACAACCCCCTGCGGGTGTGCGTAGAAAGCTACGGCGTGCTGCCGGTAGACAAAGCCGCCTTTAAGGGCGAAATTCCCCCCATTCAAAACATGCTGCCCTTTACGCCTTTTGCGTTTTACATTGAGCGCAAGCTCTTTATTCACAACATGGGCCACGCTTTTTGCGCCTATCTCGGTTCCCTTATGGGGGTAGAGTACATTTGGCAGGCCATTGCCGACCCCACGGTAGAGCTGCTGGTGCAGCGGGCCATGCAGCAGTCGGCCATTGGGCTTTCGGTCAAGCACGGCGTGCCCTATGGGGAGCTCAACGATCACGTGCTGGATTTGCTGAACCGCTTTGGCAATAAACAGCTGGGCGACACCGTAAAGCGGGTGGGCAACGACTTAAACCGCAAGCTCAACCCCAACGACCGCATTTTGGGGGCGCTGAACCTTTGCCTGTCGCAGGGCGTGCTGCCGAAGTATATCGAGCAAACCGGCGGCGGACATTTTGGCGGAAATTTGCCAAATTGACGCCGACAGTGACGCCGGTAAAACCATTTTGGCGTTCGATGCGGCCATTAAAAAGGGCGCGACGGTACCCGAACTGCTGGCGCTGGCGCGGTAAAGTGATTCTCTAAAGTACAAAACAGCCTTTGGCCGTGTAGAGCGCCAAAGGCTGTTTTGCGTGTTCAAAAAATTTTTGAAAAAAATTTGGATTTTTACTGAGCGTTTTTGGATTTTCCGGCGTCTAATAAGTAGAAAGATTGTTGGGCGGCTTTTTACTTGTTGACAGCCGCCGGGGGTCGCGCTATACTAAATGCGTACCAAACAAAAAAGGAGTGGATTCAAATGAAACGAAATTGGTATTTAAGCGCCCTTGCGCTGTTGCTTTGCCCCCTGCTTTTCGTCAGTTGCTCTGCACCGGCGGAACCTGCCACCGTTACCCCAACCGCCGCCTCGGCTTCGGGTGAGCAAACAGCCCAACCGGTTGCTCTTACCACTCCTGCATCGCAGCCTGCCGCGCCTTCTCAGCCCGCCGAAGTGACCGAACCGGTAAAAGCGGAAAAGCAACCGGAAGCGGAAAAAGCGGCGAGCAGCAAAACGGCCAGCAGCAAAGCCCCCGCCAAACCGGCGGGAACAACCACCCAAAAAGCGCAAGCGGAAAAAGCAGATAAACCAACGGCTGCCACAACAAAACCGGCGACCGCAAAAGCGCAAACTGCTTCCGCTTCTTCTGCTGCGGCGGATTCCTCGATTCCCGGCTTTTACGTTTGTCCGCAAGGGCCGGATTATGCGAATTTTCAAAACGAAGCGGACTTTCGGCAATGGCTGATAAACGGCACCGACCACGAAGAAGCACGTCAGGCGGTGCTTGCCGCCATGCAAACCGGCCAAACCGTTCGCTACTATGCGCCGCACAAGGCGATGAATGCCAAGCAAATGCAGCTGGTGAAAATTGAAACAGTCCAAGGATCGGTCAAATACACGTTTTCCTATAATTCCGCCGCCACCGGAGAGAAAATTGGTAGTGTAACTATTAACCAGCTGCGCGATTCAGAACAATTTTTCCTAAACGAGTATAAAAATGGTATATTGGCTGCGCAAAATGGCGAGGAATTCTACGATATTCGTGAGCTGGCCGGTATTCGGTACGTGGTGGAGTATGTGGAAGATACGCAAAACGTAGGCTTTCTTTATCAAAAAGACGGCAAAATGTTTTGGGCTTTTGCAGAGGGTGCCATGGCCTCGGAAGTCGAAAATCTTCTGCCGCTTTTAGAAGTGGAACCTGTCACCCTGCGCACAGACGTGGTGACCGAATAGTCCTATTGTAAAACCACGTTCGTCCCCACAAACCGCGACCCCGAACCGGATTTTTGCAATTCCTGCAATTGCCGCAAAACCGGTTCGGGGTCGTTTTTTCTTTTTCTTTTGCTAAAATCTCACGGCTTCGCCAGCTCGCGGCGGGCGAAGGCGGCGTAAACCGCCAGCGACAGGGCGACGGTGAGGGCGTCGGCCGCCGACTGCGCCCACACAATGCCCATTTTGCCAAACAGCGCCTCCAGCGCAAACAGCATGGGAATGTTAAAGCCCAGCCAGCGCACCACCCCCAAAAAGAGGGCCTGCCGCCCTTGCCCGAAGGCGTTGAAGAGGTAAACGTGGAAAAAGCTTAAAAACATAAGCGGCGTGGCGACCGATCGCACCCGCAAAAAGGGCACCCCCAGCGCCACGGTGGCGGGGTCGGCAATAAACACCCGCAAAATACCCCCCGCCAGCAGCTGGTAAAGCGCCACACTGCCCAGCGCAACCGCCAGCCCCAGCCGCAGGGCGTAGCCTTTTACCGCCCGCATACGGTTGTGCTGCCCGGCGGCGTAACTGTAGGCCACCAGCGGCATCATGCCCTGGCAAATGCCAATGCCTACGTTCAGCGGCAGCCGCTCGGCCTTTAGTACAATGCCCACCGCCGCCAGCGCCGCGTGGCCGTAGCCCGCCATAAGCCGGTCGATGACGATATAATCTAAATCAAACAACAGCGTGGCCACGGCCGAGGGAATGCCCACCGAAAACACCCCCGCCACGCTTTGGCGGGCGGGCAGGCGGGTGGGGGGCAGCAGCCGCAGCACCGGCTGACGGCTGCGGCGAATGGCCACCGCAAAGTAGGCGCAGGCGGCTACGTTCGAGCAAAAGGTGGCGAAGCCGGCGCCGGCAATCTCGTACCCCGGCGGCAGCAGCACAAACATCACCAGCGGGTCGAGCGCAATGTTCAGCAGCCCGCCCATGGCAATGCCAAAGCCCGCCTTGCCGGATTCTCCCACGCTGCGCAGCAGGGCCGAAAGGGTGTTAGAAAGCACGGTGGGCACACAACCGCACACCAGCACAAAAAAGGCGTACTGCCGGGCGTAGGCGAGGGTTTCGTCCCCCGCGCCGAGGGCGAGCAGCAGCGGCCGCATGGCGAGCAGCACCGCAAGCGAGAAAAGGGCAGAAACAGCCGCGCAAAGGTAAACGCAAAAGCTGTAAACCCGCCGAGCCTCCTGCGGGCGTTTTTCGCCCAGCAGGCGCGAGATAAGCGCCCCGCCGCCGATGCCGGCAAGGCCGGAGAGCGAAAGCGCCACGTTAAACACCGGCAAAATAAGAGAGGCGGCCGCCACCATGCAGGGGTTATTGGCACGGCCGATGAAAAAGGTATCGGCCATGTTGTATATCAGCACAATGAGCTGGCTGATAACGGTAGGCAGCGCCATGGTGCGCACCGCCTTGGCGGGCGGCAGGCTTTCAAACAGCGAAGCGTCGCGCGGAGGAATGGGGACTCCCTTCTTTCTTGGCGAAAACCGGCGGAAAAGCGCCTGCTTTTCCGCCAGTTGAGCGTGTTTTTGTTAAAGCGCCGCAGTCAGCTCGTCTATGCGGTTGGTTTGCTCCCACGGCAATTGTAGCTCCGGTCGGCCAAAGTGGCCGTAAGCCGCAAGCGGGCGGTAAATGGGGCGGCGCAGGTCAAAGGCGCGAATAATGGCTTCCGGCCGTAAGTCAAAGGTGGCCGCTACCGCGCGGCTTAAGGACTCGTCTGCTACCTTGCCGGTGCCAAAGGTCTCTACCAGTACCGAAACAGGGTGAGCCACCCCAATGGCGTAGGCCAGCTGCACCTCGCACCGGTCGGCCAGACCCGCCGCCACCACGTTTTTGGCCACCCAGCGGGCGGCGTAGGCCGCCGTGCGGTCTACCTTGGTGGGGTCTTTGCCCGAAAAGCTGCCGCCGCCGTGGCGGGCGGCGCCGCCGTAGGTATCTACAATAATCTTGCGGCCGGTCAGCCCGGTGTCGCCGCTGGGGCCGCCCACCACAAACTGGCCGGTGGGGTTTATGTAATAGCGGGTGCGCTCGCTCAGCAGTTCGGCGGGCAGCACCGGCAGCAGCACCTGCTGCATTAACTGCTCGCCTAGCTCCGGCTGAGAAATATCCGGCTGGTGCTGGGCCGAGAGCACCACGGTATGGATGCCTACCGGCTTGCCGTTTTGGTAGGCGACCGTTACCTGGGTTTTACCGTCCGGCCGCAGGCAGGGCATTTGGCCGGTTTTGCGCACTTCTGCGAGTCGCCGCGCCAGCGCGTGCGAAAGCGAAAGCGCCAGCGGCATTTTTTCGGGCGTTTCGTTGCAGGCGTAGCCAAACATCATGCCCTGATCTCCCGCGCCGTGCAGGTTCAGCGGGTCGGCGTCGCCGTCTTTTTGCTCCAGCGAGCGGTCGACCCCCAGCGCAATGTCGGGCGACTGCTCGTCTATGGCCGTTAAAATGGCGCAGGTGTGACCGTCAAACCCCGCCTCCGGCCGGTCGTAGCCGATGTCGCAAATCACGCCCCGGGCAACGGCGGGAATGTTCACCTGGCTTTTGGTAGAAATTTCGCCCATCACCACCATGCTGCCGGTGGTGCAAAAGCACTCGCAGGCCACGCGGGCGTTGGGGTCGTCGGTTAAAATGGCGTCTAAAACCGCGTCGGCAACCTGATCGCACACCTTGTCGGGGTGGCCTTCGGTTACGGATTCGGACGTAAAGAGGTATTCGTTCATTGCTTAGGGTCTCTCCTTATGGTCTTTTGCTCTCGCGCCGGTGGTCTACGGCAAGCCCGCCCAGCAGCCCCGCTACCTCGCAGAGCACTAAACAGGGGCCAAAATAGCCGGTGATGTAGCCCAGCACCGCCCCCAGCACCAGCCCCGCCGTAATGCCGATGACCAGCCCGGTGAGCGGGTGCTCTTTTTGCGATTGCTCGGCCTCCGCTTCTTCTGCCACTTCAGCAGGTTCGGCTTCAGCTTCTGTTTCTGTTTCTACTTCTTCGGCTTCGTCGGTCGGTTGGGGGGGTTCTGCCGCCGCTTCCGCCAATTCCGCCGGTTCTTCTGTCGGCGCGGGCTGCTCGGCCTCCGCCCGGGCGTAGGCCTCTTCGGCGGCTTGCAGCAGCCGTTCTTCTTCGCTCAGGCTGTCCTTTTCTGGTGGTTGCATGGCCATTCCTCCTTAGTACCCCAGCTTGCCCTGTAACGATTCGTCGTTAAAAATCCAGTCGCGCACGTGAATTTGCCGGTAGCGGTCGCGGGTTTCGCGCACAATCACTTTGTCTATGCCGGCGTTGATAATCAGCCGTTTGCACATGGCGCAGGAGTTGGCGTTTGGCACCAGCTCGCCGGTGGCGCGGTCGTGCCCCACTAAGTAGAGCACGCTGCCTATCATATCGTTGCGCGAGGCGCTGATGATAGCATTGGCCTCCGCATGAACCGAGCGGCAAAGCTCATACCGCTCCCCCCGGGGAATTTGCAGCGATTCGCGCTGGCAAACGCCAAGGTCCAAACAGTTTTTGCGCCCGCGCGGCGCGCCGGTGTAGCCGGTGGCGATAATCTGGTCGTTGCGAACAATAATCGCCCCAAAGTTGCGGCGCAGGCAGGTGCCGCGCTCTAACACCGTTTCGGCAATGTCTAAATAATAATTATTCTTGTCGGTACGCAAAGCGGGTGTGCTCATACAAACGGCTCCCTTTCGTATGGTCTGCCTCTATGATAAGCCATTTTGTGCAAAAATGCAAGGCTTTAAGGGGAAAATCCCCGAAATCCCGCAAAAGAAGCGAAAAAAATTTTGAAATTGGGGGGTTGACACATACCCCCCGGGGGTATATAATGGGGCAGGATAAGAAAGAGAGGAGAGAAGGCCATGGCAACCGGGTGCGCCTGCTGCCGCAAAAAGCAGCGAGACGAAAAAGAAGTGCGGGATTTGCTGCATCGGCTCAGCCGCATAGAGGGGCAAATTCGGGGCTTAAAGGGCATGGTAGAGCAAAGCGCCTATTGCCCGGACATTTTGGTGCAGGTTTCGGCCGCCGAGGCGGCGCTGCACAGCTTTGGCCGCACGCTGCTGGCCAGCCACATTCGCACCTGCGCCGCCGGGGATATTCACGCCGGGAAAGAGGGCGCGGTAGAAGAATTGGTGGCGCTGGTGCAAAAATTAACGCGATAAGAAAGAGGCGAGGGAACATGACGCGCTATACCGTAACCGGCATGACTTGCGCCGCCTGCTCGGCGCGGGTGCAAAAGGCGGTTTCGGCCCTAAAAGGCGTGAATGACTGCCAGGTGAATTTGCTGACCAATTCCATGCTGGTAGAGGGCGCCGCCACCCCTGACGAAGTGTGCGAGGCGGTGCGCCGGGCGGGCTATGCCGCCGCGCCGGAACTACCCCAAAAAGCCGCCCCCCCGGCCGCCTTGCCGGTGCACGAGTGGCGGCCGCTCGCCGGGCGGCTGGCGGCGTCGCTCGTGTTTTTGGCGGCGCTGATGACCCTTTCTATGGGCCACATGGTGGGCTTGCCCACCCCGGCGGTGCTCACACACAATCCCCTGGCCGCGGGGCTGGTGCAGCTGCTGCTCGCCACCATTTTGCTGGTCATCAATCAGCAATTTTTTGTGCGGGGGGCCAAAGGCTTGCTCCACCGTGCGCCGAATATGGACACGCTGGTGGCGCTGGGGGCTTTTTCGGCCTACGCCTACAGCACGGCGCTGCTCTTTCGCATGACGGCCCAGCCGCCCGCCGCCGCCATGCAAACGCTGCACGGGCTGTATTTTGAATCGGCCGGTACCATTGTAACCTTAATTACCATGGGAAAATTGCTGGAGGCCCGCGCCAAAGGCAAAACCACCACCGCCCTGCAAGCGCTCATGAAGCTCGCCCCCGAAACGGCTACCGTGCTGCGAGAAGGCGGCGAGGTGCGGCTGCCGGTGGCAGAAGTGCGGCCGGGCGACCGCTTTGTGGTGCGCCCGGGCGAGAGCATTCCGGTGGACGGCCGGGTGGTAGAGGGAGCAAGCGCCGTAAACGAGGCGGCGCTGACCGGCGAAAGCCTGCCGGTGGATAAAGCGCCGGGCGACGGCGTTTCGGCCGCTACCATCAATCAATCCGGCTTTTTAACCTGCGAGGCAACGCGGGTGGGCGAAGACACCACCCTGTCGCAAATTATTCGCATGGTGAGCGACGCCGCCGCCACCAAAGCCCCCATTGCCAAGCTGGCAGACCGCGTTTCCGGCGTGTTTGTGCCGGTGGTCATGGCCATAGCCCTGCTTACCTTTGGCGGCTGGCTGTTTACCGGGCAGGGGGTGGGCTACGCCCTTGCCAGGGCTATCTCGGTGCTGGTCATCAGCTGCCCCTGCGCGCTGGGGCTGGCTACGCCGGTAGCCATTATGGTGGGCAGCGGCGTGGGCGCCCGGCACGGGGTGCTGGTAAAAACCGCCGCCGCGCTGGAAGAAACCGGCAAGGTGCAAATTGTGGCGCTGGATAAAACCGGCACCGTTACCGCCGGTAAGCCCACGGTGACCGACCTGTTGCCGGGGGAGGGAATAACGGAAGAGCGGCTGCTGCAAACCGCCCTTTCGCTGGAGTGCAAAAGCGAGCATCCCCTTGCCCGGGCGGTGGTGGCGCTGGCGGCCGAGCGGGGGGTAACCCCCTTACCGGCAGAGGAGTTTGCCGCCCTGCCGGGCGGCGGCATAACCGGCCGGGTGGCCGGGCGCTCGGCGGTGGGGGGCAACGCGGCCACCCTTGCCACCCTGCTTGCCCCCCCGCCGCAGGCGCTGCGCCGGGCAGAAGAGCTGGCGAACGCCGGTAAAACCCCTCTCTTTTTTGGGGTGGAGGGCGCTTTTCTCGGCATCCTTGCCGTGGCCGACCCGGTAAAAGAAGACAGCCCCGCCGCCGTGGCGGCCTTTCGGGCGATGGGGCTGCGCACGGTTATGCTCACCGGCGACAATCCCCGCACGGCGGCCGCTATTGCTAAGGCCGCCGGCATAGACGAAGTAAAAGCCGGGCTTTCGCCCGCCGGTAAACAGGCGGCCGTAGCCGCCCTTTGCCGCGAAGGCAAAACCGCCATGGTGGGCGACGGCATAAACGACGCCCCCGCCTTAACGGAGGCAGACGTGGGTATCGCCATTGGCGCGGGCACCGACGTAGCCTTAGACGCCGCCGACGTGGTGCTGGTAAACAGCCGCCTTACGGACGCGGCCGCCGCCATTCGGCTGAGCCGGGCCACGCTGCGCAACATTCGGCAAAACCTGTTTTGGGCGTTTTTTTACAACGCGCTGTGCATTCCGCTGGCAGCGGGCGTTTTTTCGTCGCTGCTGGGCTTTCAGCTGAACCCCATGGTGGGGGCGCTGGCTATGAGCCTTTCGAGCTTTTGCGTGGTAACCAACGCCCTGCGGTTAAACTTTTTCCACCCGTTAAACGGTAGGCACGACCGCCCCGTAAAGCACCGGCGGCCGCACGCGCAAACAAAGGAGGTGAAACAAATGACCAAAACCTTAACGGTAACCGGCATGATGTGCGCCCACTGCGAAAACCACGTGCAAAAGGCGCTGGAGGCCCTGCCGGGCGTAACCGAGGCCAAAGCCGACCACGAGAGCGGCAAAGTAACGGTTACGCTGAGCGGCGACGTAGCAAACGACGCCCTAAAAGTCGCCGTAGCGGAAGCGGGCTACACGGTAACGGCCGTAGAGTAAGCCGCCGCCTTTTCTCACCCCTCCGCCGGGCGACCCCCGGCGGGGGAGCACCCCCTTTCATGTTCAAAACCGTAAAAAAGCAAGCAAAGGAGAACGCATGACCATGCGACACGTTTTAAGCGACTACGCCGTTACCCCCTCAGTGGTACCGGCGGGCAAAGAAGTGACCGTTACCATTGCCCCCCAGGGCGAAAACGCCGCCTTTGTGGCGGGCGAAACCTACCGGCTGACCATTACGCCGGTAGAAAAGCTCTGCGTAAGCTACGCCTCGCTGAACCGGGAAGAGCTGGCCCTCACGCCGGACGCCGACGGCTGCCTGCGCTTTTCTTATACCTTTTACGGCGAGCAGGCCCACATGCTGAGCATAGAGGTGCCGGAGGCCTATACCCACAGCCCCAGCCCCCACTACGCGGCGGTGCCCAAGTGGCCGGCGCTGCGCTGCCCCACCCTGTGCCTTTACTCGGTAAAGGAAGACCTGCTTGACCGCACGGTGCACAAGGGCGAGCTGCATTTGCACTCCTGGTGGTCAGACGGGCACGAAGACTGCGCCGCGCTGGTGGGCAATTTGCGGGCCGCGGGGTACGACTTTATGGCCATTACCGACCATTACTTAATGGATTATTCTGAAAAAGCGATAGAAGTCTACCGCAACGCGCCGGACGTGATAAGCCTGTTTACCGGCGAAGAGGTGCAAATTCCCAGCAGCCGCATTCACGTGGTGGGCATTGGCTCCCGTGAGAGCGTAAACGAGCTCTTTCGCCGCCGCCGGGCAGAATGCGAGGCAGAGGAAGCGGCAATCGAAAAGGAACTGACCGACTTACCGCCGGAAATCGACAAAAACGACTTTGCCTGGCGGGTATGGATTGCCCGCAAAATTAAAAGCGTGGGCGGCATGGCCATTTTTGTGCACCCCCACTGGTTGTGGAACAACGGCTTTTTTGTGCACGACCTGTGCGCGGCCGAGCTGCTGCGCCGGGGCGAGTACGACGCCTTTGAGGTATTAAACGGCGGCAACCGGGTGATTTCTAACAACATGCAAACCGCCCTCTACAACAACCTGCGGGCAGAGGGGGTAACCATTCCGGTGGTGGGCAGCAGCGACTCGCACAGCACCGAAAAAGAACACGGCGAGGCCCCGGGCGAGTGCTACACGCTGGTCTTCTCCAAAGGGCGAGACTTCCAGTCCATTACCCAGGCCATTCGCGACGGCTACAGCGTGGCGGTGGAGTATTACCAGGGTGAAGAAGCCCCCCGGGTGTACGGCGATTACCGCATGGTGAAGTTCGCCCTCTTTCTGCTACACGTTTACTACCCGGTGTATACCGAGCTTTGCCGCGAGCAGGGGCGGCAGCTGCGCCGGTACGCCAACAACCCACACTGCGGCGCGGCCGAAGCGCTGGCCGGCTTAAAAGCCGAAAGCGACGACTTTACCGCCGCCTTTTTTGGTGAGCAGTAAAATAAAAAACAGCAAGGGCGCCCGGTTTTTCGCCGTTGGCGCCCTTGCTTTTTGGTTTGGGTTGCGGTAGAATAAAAAGCGGAGGGGGAAATGGATTCTTCCCCACAGAACTGGCAAAGGAGCGCTTGGCCCATGCGACAAATTTTAAGCGACTACACCGTTACGCCCTCGGTGGTACCGGCGGGCAAAGAAGTAACCGTTACCATTGCCCCCCGGGGCAAAAACACCGCCTTTGTGGCGGGCGAGCAATACCGGCTGACCATTCGGCCGGTGGAAAAGCTGCTCGAGCATTTTGCCCGGCTGAACTGCGAGGAGCTCACCCTCACCCCAGACGCCGACGGCTGCCTGCGCTTTACCCGCGCCTTTTACGGCGAGCAGGCGCACATGCTGAACATAGAAGTGCCAAAGGAGTACGCCCACAGCCCCAACCCCTATTTTTCGGCGGTGGCCAAGTGCCCGGCGCTGCGCTGCCCCACCCTGTGCCTTTACTCGGTAAAGGAAGACCTGCTTGGCCGCACGGTGCATAAGGGGGATTTGCACATTCACTCTATGTGGTCAGACGGGCACGAGGACTGCGGCGGCATAGCCGGCAATTTGCGGGCCGCCGGGTATGACTTTATGGCCATTACCGACCATTATTTAATGGATTATTCCGAAGAGGCGGTGCAAACCTTTCGCGACGCGCCGGACGTAATGACCCTGCTCACCGGCGAGGAAATTCACGTACCGGCCGGCCGCGTGCACATTGTGGGCATTGGCCCCCGCGAGAGCGTGAACGAGTATTTTCGCCGCCATAAGGCAGAGTGCGAGGCAGAGGAAGCCGAAATCGAAAAAGAGCTGACCGACTTACCGGCGGAGATTGACAAAAACGACTATGCCTGGCGGGTATGGATTGCCCGCAAGGTCAAAAGCCTGGGCGGCTTTTCCATTATGGCCCACCCCCACTGGCTGTGGAACAACTGCTTTTTTGTGCACGACCTGTGCGCGGCCGAGCTGCTGCGCCGGGGCGAGTTTGATGCCTTTGAACTGCTAAACGGCGGCATTGGCCCCATTGCCAACAACCTGCAAACGGCGCTTTATACCAACCTGCGGGCGGAGGGGGTGCCCATTCCGGTGGTGGGCAGCAGCGACTCCCACAGCACCGAAAAAGAAAACGGCGAAGCCCCGGGCGAGTGCTATACGCTGGTGTTCTCCAAAGGGCGGGACTTTGCATCGCTCACGCAGGCCATCCGCGAGGGCTACAGCGTGGCGGTAGAGCAATACCCGGGCGAACCGGTGCCCCGGGTGTACGGCGACTACCGCATGGTCAAGCTCGCCCTCTTCTTTTTGCATATTTATTACCCGGTTTATACCGAGCTTTGCCGCGAGCAGGGGCGGCAGCTGCGGCTCTACGCCGCCGACCCGAAGGGCGGCGCGGCCGAAGCGCTGGCGAAATTAAAAGCCGAAAGCGACCGCTTTACCGCCGCCTTTTTTGGCGCGGGCGAATAGGGGGGCGTGCGCGTGAAAACGGATAAATACGGCGAACCGCTTACCACCGCCGCCTCGCTGCCCCCCGCCGCCCGCCGCACCATGGTACTGATAGTGGCGCTGCTGGCGGTGCTGGTGGTGCTGAACGTGCTGGTGATTGTGCTGCCGGTGCTGAATTTGTACCTCTGCTTTTTAACCGCGCCCATGTTTTTGTTTTTGTACATCGCCCTGCACAAGGCGGTTAGCGCCGGGCGAGAGCAGGGGGTGCGGCTGCCGGGCGCGCTGCGGGTGCTGCCCCCTGTTTTCGCCGCGCTTTATCTGCTGTCGGCCGTCGCTGCCGTGTTCAGCGGGCTGTAACGCGGGTGATTTTTGTCCCCCCACGCCGCACTTGCTTTTTTGGGGCAAATGCGGTACAATAAAGGCCAGAGGTGAAAAATTTCATGAAATACATCGTATTGCTTTGCGACGGTATGGCCGACCGCCCGGTAGAGGCCTTGGGCGGCGTAACCCCGCTGGAGGCCGCCGCTCCCCCGGCCATGAACGCCCTCGCCCCCTTAGCCGAGGTAGGCATGGTAAAAACCGTGCCGGAGGGGCTGCCTCCGGGCAGCGACGTGGCCAACCTTTCGGTGGTGGGGTACGACCCCGCCCGCTACTACACCGGCCGCTCCCCGCTGGAGGCCGCCAACATGGGGGTGGAATTAGCCCCGGCAGATTTGGCGCTGCGCTGCAATTTGGTAACGCTGAGCGACGACCAACCCTTTGAGAATAAACGCATGGTGGACTACTGCGCGGGCGATATTTCTTCTGCCGAAGCAAAAGAGCTGATAGAATCGCTGCAAGCCGCGCTCGGCAGCGAGGAATTTGCCTTTTACCCCGGCGTGAGCTACCGCCACTGTTTGGTGTGGAAAAACGGGCCGGACGGTATTGGCGCCCTTACCCCCCCGCACGACATCAGCGGCCGGGTGATTGGGGAGCACCTGAACCATTCCCCGGCGGGCGAACGCCTGCTGGCGCTCACGAAGGCGAGCGAAGCGCTGCTGCGCGACCACCCGGTCAACCGGCGGCGGGCAGAGCAGGGCAAACGCCCGGCCACCCACATTTGGCTGTGGGGGCAGGGGCGGCGGCCGCAGCTGGCTGACTTTACCGCCAAAACCGGCCTTAGCGGGTCTATGATATCGGCAGTCGATTTGCTCAAAGGCATCGCCCGCTGCTCCGGTATGCGGGTGGTAGACGTGCCGGGCGCGACGGGCTATATCGACACCAACTTTGCCGGTAAGGCCGCCGCCGCGCTGGCGGAGCTGAAAAGCGGGCAGGACTACGTGTATATTCACGTAGAAGCGCCGGACGAATGCGGCCACCGGGGCGAAGTGCAAAACAAGGTAAAGGCCATTGCCGAAATTGACCGGCAAATTTTGGCCCCGTTGCTGGCCGAGCTGCCGCAGATAGACGATTTTACCCTGCTGATTATGCCCGACCACCCCACCCCGCTGAGCACCATGACCCACAACGCCGACCCGGTGCCCTTTTTGCTTTACCGCAGCAACGCGCCCACCGCCGGCCCCGCCCGTTTTACCGAGCAAACGGCGGCGCAAACCGGCCTGTTTGTGCCGCAGGCCCATACGCTGATAGACCGAATGATACAGCCGGAGAAGTAAGAGGAATGATGTTCCGCCTGCGGTCACAATGATGCGACGTTTGCCCCTTCATGTGCCGATAGGCCGCAACCGCAAAAAGTTGATAGCGACAGCGAACCGTCGCGAGGGCGCCTGCAACCGAGC